>CAYLJC010000096.1:0-5253 GCA_964383345.1 uncultured Akkermansia sp.
GAACATAATCAGCCGCTTTTTGCACCCGGCATCCGTCACGCGGTGCAGGGTGGGGACTTCGAGGGAGCTTCGCCAGGATGCCGGGGTGGGGAGCCGTTCACTCCAGGTCAGGCCGGCGTCGTCACTGCGTTTGTAGACGATGGCCCCGCGTCCGTGTCCTATCGGATAGACCGTGAGCATCGTCCGATTGTCTTCGAGCAACACGGTGGTGGGATGCCCCAGATACTGTCCGGCCTCGCGGTCGACGATGGTTTGTCGGTGGCTCTCGCCGCTGATGTCGACGACGGGAATGGTGTAGCCGGGTGGCAGGGTGGTTTTGAGATTCGCGGGCGGCTTGAGGGCGACATCTTTTTTTTGCAGGGCGCTCTGGGCGTGCGCCGGGGCCGGCAAGAGCAGGGAAAGCAAGGTCGTGAAGGCAAGGGCGGAGCGAATCATGGCGGGCGTGGTGAAAAATGTTTGTTGTCCCAACAGGCTGAGGATAGGGAGAAGTTTTGTCAATCCTCCTGATTGGGTTTTGCGCGGCCCGAAGGGGAGGGATCCTCCCGCACGGACCGCGTTCCATCCGTCCATCCGCTTCGGCTTTTGCCAGCCGATCAGAACGTTACTTCACCTAATCATCTACGTGCTCCCGACGGCTGCGCAAAAGTGCAATGAACTCAGGAGATGGATCGGCAGTCTCAAAATGCTCGCGCATGTTCTGCCAGATGGCATCCATGATCTGTAGCGCCTCTTTGGCTGGAAGTGTTCTAATCTTTTGTGCGGTCATATCACGAATTTGAGGAACTTCGTTTACAAGGACAGGCAAATTCTCCCAAACAGATACCTGTCTGTGGTTTGGTCCGCCCTCCCCCGATAGCGCCCTATCGATGAATGACTTTGCGCTGGAAGTGGGCCCGGGCTGTTCCTACAGTGTGCTTTTCCTCTTTTTCCGACCCCCCATCGTCCGATCATGAAACGCCGCCATTTCCTTTCCTCCGCCTCCGCCCTCACCGCTGGTCTTGCTTTTCCCCGACGAGGATCGGCCGAGGAAACCACCGATCCCACCGATCTCGCCAAATACAGCGAGGCGCTGGTTCCGGCCCGGGCGATCACGAAAGGCCCCGGCTTCCATTGGTTCGGCTACTACGACAAATTGCAGTTCGATCCGTCGAATCGCTTCGTTCTGAGCAATCAGGTCGGTTTCGAACATCGCACGCCGACGGCGGACGACCGGATCAAGGTCGGGATGATCGATCTCGAAGACGGGGATCGCTGGACCGAGCTGGGAAAGAGTGACGCGTGGGGTTGGCAACAGGGTTGTATGCTGCAATGGCGGCCCGGTTCGAAGAACGAGGTTCTTTGGAACGACCGGGAGAAGGATCACTTTGTCTGCCGGATCAAAAACATCGAAACCGGTGAACAGAAAACCCTCCCCCGCGCCATCTATGCGCTCAGTCCCGACGGCAAGTGGGGGGTCACGGCGGATTTCGCCCGTATTCAGGCGCTGCGCCCGGGCTACGGGTATCAGGGCATCGCCGATCCCCATCGCCGGGAGAAAGCACCGGAGAAATCGGGGATCTGGCGGGTTGACATGGAGACGGGCGAGTCGGAGTTGATTTTCAGCCTGGCTCAGGCGGTGGAGATTCCGTTCGAGGGCGGTTCTCTCGCGGAGAAATGGAATTGGTTCAATCACCTCCTCATCGCGCCGGATTCCAAGCGTTTCACCTTTCTCCACCGCTGGCGGGCGAAGGGACCCGAGGACGCGGAATTTGCGGTGAACAACGGTTTCACCACCCGCATGTTCACGATGAATCTCGACGGAAGCGATCCCTACATCATTGATCCGTCGGGTTACACGTCCCATTTCATCTGGCGCGATGCGGAGCATATCACCGCCTGGACGCGACCGGAGGGCCGGCCCGCCGCCTTTTACCATCTTCAGGACAAAACCGGGAAAACCACTCTCGTCGGTGAGGGAGTCATGCCGAAGAACGGGCACAACACCTATCTCACCGTCGGCAACGGCAGGGAGTGGATTCTCAATGACACTTATCCGACCGGGGTGCGCCGTCACCAGACGCCCTATCTCTATCACGAGCCGACCAATCAAAGGCACGATCTGGCCCACTTCCACCTCCCGAAAGTGTATACCGGCGAGTGGCGTTGCGACACTCATCCCCGCTCCAGCCACGACGGCAGGCTGGTCACGGTCGATTCCCCGCACGGAGGGAACGGGCGCCAGGTCTGGCTGCTCGATGTCTCGGAAATTGTCGGATGATTCGCGTGACGGGGCCGTGAGAGATGGGCGCGTGAGAGAGGCAAGGGAGGGCGCGGAGTTCCGGAATTCAGGGGAATTCACGAGGCTTCCGCTTCGTCCGCAGGCTCTTTTTCGTCGCCTTTTTTGTTGTTCTGGTCTGTGGGCGCAGCCTCGGGGGAACTTGCGGCGTCGGAGCGGGAGAGGTGTTTTCCGGCGAGACGGTGGTTGCTCCAGATGGGAACCCCGAACACATCGTGGATGAAATAATGGGCCACGGGCACACCGAGCAACATTCCCCAAACACCGAAGGAATGATGACCTATAAAAAGGATAATAAGGACAAATACCGGATTGATCTTGAGGTGTTTCCCGTAAATCATCGGATTGAGGCCGTAGGCTTCGATCGCGTGGATGACGATGACCATGAGCACGGTGAGGATGGCGAGATTCAGCCCTCCTGAATTGATCGCGACAAGGACGATGGGGATGGTCGACATGAACACCCCGAGGACGGGGATAAAGCTGCACAGGAAAACGATCATCGAGAGCACCGCGAGGGACGGCACTCCGAGGAGGGCCAGACCGATGAAGGTCAGGGCGGTGTTGACGATCGCGATCATCGCCTGTGCCTGGATGGTGCGGCCGACGACGTAGCCGAAGCGCATCACGGGCAGGGCGGTTTCCTCGTAAAAATGCCGCAGACGCGAGTTGCGAAGGTTGCGCACTTCCTCGCCGAGTCGGCTGGTGTCGAGCGAGATGAGGAAGCTGAAAAGCAGGGCGAGGAGTATGGTGGCGAGTCCGCCCCACATCGCGCGGATCATGTCGGGGGCGGCGTCGGTTAGTTTTTGGATCTGGTGGCCGAGGAACAGGTGAATGACCGCTTCGTCCTCGCGCGCGGCGCGCAAAATGTCGAGGTCTGCCTGGGTGAGCGATTCCTCGTGCGGCGTTTCCGGCGGGAGGGGGGATTCCTCCGGCCTGGCTTCCTCCCGCGATTTTATCTCCTCCATCTGCGAGGAGAGTTCGGCGAGGAGGTCGTCGGGGATGGTGCTCCGAAGGTAATTCATCAGAACGGGCTCGACCGAGGGGTATTGGGAAACGACATCGCGCCGCAATTCGAGGAGACGTTCTTCGGTTTTGGGGAGGTTTCCGACGAGACTCATGGCCTCCCGCGCCACCTGCGGGATGACAAAGGTCGAGACCGAGGCGAGCAAGGCGACAAAGGCACCGAAAGTGATGCAAATGGTGAGCCAGTGCGGCATCTTGAGTCGTCGCACCAGAAAACCGGAGATCGGCGCGGCAATGAAGGTGAAGACGAAGGTGAGGAAGATGAGGCTGAAGAAGGAGCGGAGCAGCCAGAGGAGAAACCCCAGGATGATCCAGATCAGCAGCCGACGGTTCTTCAGGTAGAACGCTTCGAAGCTGAAGGTGCGGTGCCGGTTGGGAACCGCCCCGCCGGGATACCCTGGTCGTTTGTCAGTCATTCTCCGGTGGCCTCCCGACGTTCGCCCTCTTCGTGCGGCCTTACCCGCCGCGCCTTCCAGATTTCAAAGATCATGGGCATGACCGAGACCACGATGATCCCGACGACGACCAGTTCGAAATTTTCTTTGACGATGGGAATGTTTCCGAAAAACCATCCGGCGGGCACGATGATGGCGACCCAAAGACAGGCGCCGATCACGTTGAAAAACATGAAGCGGCGGTAGTTCATCGCACCCGAACCGGCCACGAAGGGGGCGAAGGTGCGCACGATGGGGACAAAACGGGCGAGGATGATGGTTTTGCCGCCGTATTTTTCGAAAAATTCGGTGGTCAGGTCGAGGTGTTTTTGTTTGATGATCCGGGGGAATTTCGCGACGAGCGCTTCCCCGGCAAACTTCCCGATGGAGTAGTTGACGGTGTCGCCGAGCACGGCGGCCATGAGGATGAGGACGGAGGCGAGCCAGACGTCAAGTCCGCTCGCGGGATCGGCGGCGAGAGCCCCGACGGCAAAAAGGAGGGAGTCACCCGGCAAAAACGGCGTCACGACAAGACCGGTCTCGCAAAAAATGATCAGAAAGAGAATTCCGTAGATCCATCCGCCGTAGTCCTGGGTAAGTTGGTTGAGGTGCTCCTGGAGATGGAGGACCACGTCGAATAGCTGCTTGATCAAATCCATACGCTCCGGTCAGCCGAGGGAGGGCTTCACTGCGCGGAATGTCCTCTGGGAAAATTTTTTATCAAGCTCGTTCTGAAAGGGCTGATCCGCGTTTTTTGCATCCCGCCGACGAGAGGGGAAGCGGCAAAATTTCTGTGAAAAATCCCGGCAAAAAAACGTTCTGTTTGTGTCTTATTCAGCCAAAGTGAACCAGGGGAGGTACATGATTGTGGCGAAGTTCGATGCGACGATAGGGTGGGATTCTCTTACCTTGCCATTTTCTCTGCATTTCGAATCTCATGTCTCTCCTTTGGTCACTCGCGACATTCTCCGGTCATTGGGCTTGCTTGCGGTACCGGAAACCGCAAAAAACACTCGTGGTGATGGCCCTGTCGGGTCTCGCCGTGATGATGACGTCCTGTGACAAAAAAGGCCCCGGAGGCGGCTAAGACCAAGGGGAATGCGATGCCGCCTTTTATCGTGGAAGTGGTCACGGTAAAACCACGGCAAATCGAGGAAACCCTGGCGGCGACAGGCACGCTGGTGGCGAATGAATCCGTCATCCTGCAGTCCGAGCGCCCCGCGCTGGTGACGGAGATCCACTTCGAGGAAGGCGAGAAGGTCAAGGCCGGGGAAGTGATGGTGCTGATGGACGATTCCGAGCTGCGACCGCAGTTGGA
Organism: uncultured Akkermansia sp.; assembly: GCA_964383345.1. Classification (GTDB taxonomy): domain Bacteria; phylum Verrucomicrobiota; class Verrucomicrobiia; order Verrucomicrobiales; family DEV007; genus Arctic95D-9. The sequence goes on from CAYLJC010000096.1 coordinate 5,054, forward strand.
GCGGGCCGTGGCGCAGCGGCGGATCGCCTTGACCCTGGAAAAACGACAAAGCGAGTTGTTGAAATCGCGGGGGATCAGCGAATATGAGTATGAGCAGACCGTGGCGAATGTGAAGATCGCCGAGGCGGAGGAAGCCCTCATCCGCGCCCAGCTCGCGAAGACCCGCATCCTCGCTCCCTTTGACGGCGTCGCGGGCTTGC
>CAYLJC010000096.1:5263-8464 GCA_964383345.1 uncultured Akkermansia sp.
ATGCACCTTTCAGGACATCAGCTCCCTGAAGTTGGATTTTTCCCTGCCGGAACGGTACCTACCGTATTTGCAGCCGGGGCAAAAAGTGGAATTCCGGGTCACGGGAATGTCCGAACCCTTTGCGGCGGAGATCACCGCGATCGAGCCGGCCATCGACGTGCAGACGCGAACGATGCTGGTTCGGGCGAAGGTGCCGAATGAGGATGCCCGCCTTTTGCCCGGTTCTTTCACCCGGGTCGAAGTGACTCTCGAAGAAATCCCGGACGCCCTGATGATTCCACCCATCGCCCTGATCCCCGGCCTGAAACAGCAGACAGTTTTTGTCCATCACAACGGGATCGTGGACGAGCGCCCCGTTGTCGCGGGTCTGCGGACGGCGGACGGCGTGCAAATCGTCGAGGGCTTGTCGGCGGGTGATGAGGTCCTCGTCACCGGCGTGTTGCAGGTGAGAAAAGGCATGAAGGTGGAGGTCCGTCACGTGGAAACAACCGTGTCATCCGATCCGGGAAGCGGAGACGGGAACAGTGGCGAATCCGGTGACGGGGACGGGAAGGGAGCGGAGGAATCCGCGAAAACAAATCCGGTGCCATGAGTCTCTACAAGCTCAGCGTCCAGCGACCGGTGCTGGCGATGGTGATGTCCATCATCATCGTCATTTTCGGAGCGGTGAGTTTTGATCGCCTCGGCGTGCGTGAGTTTCCGGCGGTCGATCCGCCCATCATTTCCGTTTCGACGATTTACACGGGCGCGGCACCCGAGGTCATCGAATCGCAGATCACCGAACCGCTCCAAGAAAACCTCAACTCCGTCGCGGGAATCCGCACCCTCACTTCGGTGAGCCGGGAAGGGCGCAGCACGATCACGGTGGAGTTCGATATCGGTGCCGATCTCGAGGTGGCGGCCAACGACGTGAGGGACAAGGTTGCGAGCGCGCAGCGCGATCTGCCGCCCGATGCGGATCCGCCCACGGTGACGAAGTCCGACGCGGACCGTTCCCCGGTGGCCTTTGTTTCGGTCTACAGCCCGAGCCGGGATTTGCTCGAATTGAGCAGCATCGCGGACCGGCGTTTCAAACCCATCCTCCAGACCATCCCGGGTGTCTCGGAGGTGTCGATCTGGGGGGACAAGCGTTATGCGATGCGGATTTGGCTGGACCGGGACAAACTTTCCTCCTTCGGCCTGACGGCGGTGGACGTGCGTGATGCCCTCGACCGGGAAAACGTCGAGTTGCCCTCGGGTCGTGTCGACGGCAACCAGGTGGAGCTGAGCGTCCGCGCGGTGAGCCGGTTCACCAAGGCCAAGGAATTCAACGAAATGGTCATTCGCGAGAGCGAGGGCCGGGTCGTGCGTCTGCAGGATGTCGGGTATGCGTCGCTGGGTCCGGAGAACGTCCGCAATCTCATGAAACGCAACGGCACACCGGCTGTCGGGGTGGTTCTGCGCCCGCAACCGGGAGCCAACCAGATCGCTATCGCCGATGAGATGTATCGTCGCCTGGAATTGATCAAGAAGGATCTGCCCGAAGATATCGAGGCTTCGGTGGGATTTGACCTGACCCAATATGTCAGGGCCTCCATCATCGAGGTTGTCGAGACCATCCTGCTCGCGGTGGGGCTTGTCGTCCTGATCATTTTCGCCTTCCTGCGCACGGTGCGTTCCACCCTCGTGCCGGCCGTGGTCATTCCCATCAGTCTCATCGGCGGTTTTTTTATCATGTACCTCGCGGGCTACAGCATCAATGTGCTGACCCTCCTCGCGATGGTGCTCTCGATCGGCCTGGTCGTGGATGACACGATCATTGTCCTGGAGAACATCTATGCCAAGCTGGAGCAGGGCATGTCGGCGAAAGCGGCGGCGATCGAGGGCACGCGGGAGGTGTTTTTTGCGGTGATCGCGACAACCGTGGCCCTCGTGGCGGTCTTTGCCCCGATTCTTTTCCTCGGCGGACTCGTCGGCAAACTGTTCCAGGAATTTGCCGTGGTCATCGCGGGCACGGTCATCATCTCGGCGTTTGTCGCCCTGACACTCGCACCGATGCTCTGTTCGAAAATCTTGCAGGACCACAACCATTCGCGCTTCTACTACTGGACCGAACCGATTTTCGAAAGGATGACGAGTGCCTATCGATACGTGCTCGCCGGTTTCATGCGGATGCGCTGGCTGGCCTTTCCCGTGGTCCTGGCCTCCGGGGTGGCGATCGTCTTTTTGTTCGGGCTTTTGCCGACGGAACTGGCGCCGCTGGAAGACCGCGCGAGGCTGCGGGTTTCGGCCACCGCTCCGGAGGGGGCCAGCTTTGACTACATGCTCGACTACATGGATCAACTCAGCGAAATGGCGGCGGAAAAGGTGCCGGAGATCGATACCGTGATTTCGCAAACCTCCCCCGGATACGGCGGGTCGAGTTCGGTCAACTCGGGATTCCTGCGCATCTTTCTGAAAGATCGCGGCGAGAGGGAGCGCAGCCAGGCCGAGATCGCCCAAGTGCTCAACACCGCCTCGCGCAAGCTGACCGGATCGCGGGTGGTGGTCATCCAGGACTCGACCATCAGCCTGGGACCGGGGGCGGGTTCCCGCTTGTCGCTTCAGTTTGTCGTGCAGGCCCAGGACTCCCAGAAGCTGGAGGCCAAACTGCCCGAGTTCATGGAAAAGGTCGAAGCCACCGGTGCCTTCAGCCGCGTCGATGTGGATCTGAAATTCAATAAACCGGAGCTGCGGGTGAACATCGATCGGGAGCGGGCCCAGTCCATGGGAGTCTCGGCGGAGGATATCGGAGAGACACTCAATCTCGCGCTGGCCGAGCAGCGTTTCGGCTATTTCCTGCAAGAGGGAAAACAATATTTTGTCATCGGTGCCCTTGTCCGGGAAGACCGCGATGAGAACATCGACCTGCGCAACCTGACCGTCCCGAGCAAATCCAACGGTCCGGTCCGCATGGACAACGTGGTGAGCCTGACCGAACAAGTCAGCTCCCCCCGCCTCTATCGTTTCAATCGCTACAGCGCCGCCACGGTGGCGGCCTCGCCAAAACCGGGAGTGAGTCTGGGGCAGGGGATAGCGATCATGGAAGAGGTTGCGCGGGAAGTTCTCGATGAAAATTTCGAGACCGATCTCGCCGGGGAAGCACGCGAGTTGCGGGAGACCTCGTCGAGGACGCTGTTTGCCTTTCTTTTTGCCCTCGCCCTCATCTATTTTATTCTCGCG
>CAYLJC010000097.1:0-8446 GCA_964383345.1 uncultured Akkermansia sp.
CCCGCGTCCGATCCCGCCGCCCGCTGGGTCTCCGTCTACGGTTGGATGCAAACCGGGGACAGGCTCGGAGCGGCGGGACATTGGGCGCTCGCGATGGGAAGCTACATCGAGTCGCACCGCCAGATCAAGGCACTCGCGGTTTCCCATCCCACCTTCGAGACCGAGTTGGTGGCCTACCGCACCGGGAAACTCGCGGAGACCATCGCCACCGTCGACGCCCGCCTCAGCGAAGACGAACACGAGACCATGATGACCTATCTCGACTTCATCGAATCGCTCGAATTGGGATTGGAGCAGCGTTTCAGCAACCAATACGAGGCCGCGCTGGGCACTCTCGCGATCGCCCGATCGCTCCTCGACTCGCTCATTGCAAAAAAGCCGCCCGAGTTCCGCGAGGCGATCGATTCCCAATACCAGCGGCTCGAGGACAACATTCTCTGGCTGGGTTCGCAAATCGACTACAAAGAGGCGAGTCGTCGGCGTCCGGCCGCCTCCGTTGCCCATGACGGGCGCGACCGGGGCACGACGCGTTTTGTCAAAGCCGAAGACCTTCCCGATTCTTCGGGCGGAGTGATCGTTTCGAGCACGCTCTTCCCTTCCAGCGATCTCCCCGCGACGGATCCCGCGTTGCCGTCGCCGGAGAAAAAAGCGAAAGAACAGGCCGAAGCCGGTTCCGTGCCCGCGCGCCCGATGCGATTCCGCATGAACAGCCGCCAGGACACCGCGGTCGGCGGCGAAAAACCGTCGGACGAGGAAGAACCCGGCGAAGCGGGGGCGGGGGAGAAAGAGCGGGAAAGGTGATTTCGCGGCAAGGAGAGGGTTCAGGCTTCGCACCTGCCGGATTTGCTGCGGAGCTAGGTTTACCGCAGCTCCCGCACGGCCTTGAGGTATTCGGCGACGGCTTCACCGGGCTTGAGTTCGTGGGACTTTTCGAGTTGTTCGACGGCTTCTTCGTAGCGGCTTTGGGCGACGAGGATTTGTCCGTGGGCGAGGTGGGCGGCGGCGGCGTGCTCGGGAATCCGCTCGGCCTGCTCCAGGAGCATGACGGCTTCTTCGATGCGGTCTTTTCCTTCGCGGAAGCGGGCCAGGAGGATGAGGGAAAGTCCGTCGAGAGGTTCGCGGGCGAGCCAGTCTTCGACGAGTTTGGCTCCGGCATCGGCGTCGCCGTTTTCCAGTTCGATGAGGGCGCGGCTGCGGGTCAGGCGGGAGGTGAGTTCCTTGTCGGCTTTGTCGTCGGCGAGGGCGGCCTGATAGACTTCGGAGGACTCGATGAGTCCGGCGAGCTCTTTGGCACGTTTCCAGTCCGAGGCATTGGTGAGGAGTTCGAGGGCGTCGACGGCGCGGGCGAGCCGGACCGGTTCTTCGGCGAGGATGGCGGCGCGGTAGCGTTCCAGGGCGAGGTCGGAAAGGCCGTTCTGGTGATAGAGATGACCGAGGGAAAGGGTCGCCGAGGGATCGAGAGCGCCGCTGCGGTGGACAATCTCTAGATTGGCGGCCGCGCGGAGAGGTTGGTCGAGGTGGATCCAGATATCGGCCTGGGCGAGCCAGATGTCGGTTCCGACCGGGTCGTCGGCGAGGAGCGACTGGTAGATCGCGGCGGCCTCGCGGGCATGACCGAGTGCCTGGAGGGCCTGGGCCTCCCCGATGCGCCACTGGTATTCCCCGGGCTGGGTCAGCATGGCAAGGCGGTAGGCGTCGAGGGCGGCCTGATGGTGTTCGTCGCGGGCGTGGCAGTAGCCTAGGAGTCCGGCGGTGAGGCCGTCCTGCGAGCCGAGTTCAAGTGCCCGCACGAGATGGGATTTGGCTTTATCGAACTGGTCGAGTCGCAGGAGGGCGACGGCGAGGTTGCGATGGGCGTCCCGGAAGTTGGGAAATTTTTCAATGGCGCGCTGGAAGAGGGCGACGGCCTCTTCGGTTTTCCCGTCCTCGAACTGCAGGGAGGCGAGGGTGAAGAGCATGATGGTGCTGTCGTCGAGAAGGGAAGAATCGGTCAGGGCCTTGATCGCGGCGGGACGATCCTCCGACGCCATGGCGGTGGAAACTTTGTCCAGGTAAAAGGCTTCGTCCTGGGTGATGTGCGGTTCGATGCGCGAATCGATGCCGTAGCTCGCGGTGAGGGCCTTCCGAAAGGTGGCGCTTTTCCAGAGAGGATCGATGGGGAGGGGTGTTGTCCTGTCGGTGACAGAGTCGACGGCATCGACGAAGGGGGCCGAAAGGGAGCACAGGACGGCGCAGGCGAGGCCGGCGGTGAGAAGTTGGGAAACGGTGCGCATCAGAGTTGCAAAGTGAGGGGCCAGCGGAAGAGGGCCTGGACGGCGCGGCCATCTTTTTTGGGCGGGGTGAAACGGGCCTTGGAGGCGTAGGAGCGCGCGACTTTGCTGAAATCGTCGTGGGGGCTTTCGAGAACGCGCTGTACCGAGACGACCCCGCCGGAGCTGATCACGATCTCGAGGACGACTTTCGCCTGGGTCACTCCCCGGGCTTTTTGCGCCGGGGGAAACCGGAAGGTGGGCCGGTTCACCATGCGGGGCTGGGAATCGAGGTCGGTGGAGGAAAAGAGCATTTTCGCGAGGGGGGCCTGTTGGACCGGGGCGAAGTCCGAGGGAGCGAGCTTCAGATCGGGTTTGCGCACGAGGGTGGCCTTGATCGGCGGCGCGACGGAATCGAGTTCGATCTCGAGCTGCGGCAGGTCCGGTGGCGGCGGTGGCGGCGGTGTGGTCTCGGTGGAGGGTGGCGGCGGCGGTGCGGGCAGGCTCACCGGACCGGCGGTGTTGAGGGTGCGGAAGGAAAGCTCGGGTGACGGGGTGGTGCGGGTGAGGCGCATGCCCACGAGGAAGCAGAGCAGGCCCGCGGTGAGACCGACGGCGGCGACCACGCGGAGGAGCCCTCCTCCTCCGCCAACGATAGGATGTGTGCTAGTCATTTATCGTGGAAACAAAAACGTTGGTGGCTCCGGCCTGTCTGGCTTCGTCGAGGACGGAGACGGTGGACTCGGTCGGTGTGTCGCGATCCGCCTGGATGATGACGGGCATGGGGTCCTGTTTGAGGAGACGGGCGACGGTGGAGCGCACTCCGGCGACGCCGATTTCGCTCCCTCCGTAAAAGACTTCGCCATTCCGGGTCACTCCGATGAGGATGCTGTTGCGTTCGAGATCCTGCTGGGTCGCGGCGCGGGGTTTGTTGATTTCGATCCCGGTTTCTTCGACAAAAACGGTGGTGACGATAAAGAAGATCAGGAGGATAAAGACCACGTCGATGAGCGGCGCGATGTCGATCTCGCTTTTTGTCTCGGAATCAATGTCGCTGAAACGCTGGAATCTTTTCGCCATGAATCAGGTGTCGGAGTTGGCAATTTGCTGGAGAAGCTGGGATTGGAGGCGTTGGAAACGCAGGGCCAGCCCGTCGAAGCGGCTCTTCAGGAGAGTGCAGACAATGAGGGTGGGAATGGCGACGACGAGACCGGTCTCGGTGGTGATGAGGGCCTCGGCGATGCCGTCGGAAATGACGTCGATGGGGGAGTTGGCCGAGGTGGTGGCCATGCCGCCGAAGGTCGTGAACATCCCGGAAACGGTGCCGAGCAGACCGAGCAGCGGCGCGGCCCCGATCATGACAAAAGCAAAGGGAAAACGCCGCTCGGGAACGGCGAAGAGGTGTTGTCCCATCTCCTGAAGCCGCGAGCCGGGGTCGTTGTTGGACAAGAGATTGGCGGAGAGCCGGTGGAAGATCTCCGTCGAGCGGGCGGGACGGAGGAGGAGCTGCCGCCATTCCCGCGAACTCAGCACCGTGGCACCGGGAAAGTGGAGTGAGTTCCAGAGGGAGAGGAGGGCGAAGGCGATGCCAAAGGCGAGGGCGATGATGACCCAGAAAATCCAACCGCCCCCGTCACCGAGGTCACGCAATTCTATGAGGAACTGTGAGGCGAGATTCATTTGGTTTTGGTGCCGTTGAGAAAGGCGAGACTCGTCATTTCCATGGTGGACTTGATCCCCTGGACTTTGCGGGTGAGGAGGGCGTGGAGAATGAGGGCGGGGATCGCGACGATGAGCCCGTATTCGGTGGTGATGAGAGCTTCGGAGATGCCCGAGGCGAGTGACTTCGCGTCACCGGTGCCGAAGACATTGATGAGGCGGAAGGTTTCGATCATGCCGGTGACGGTGCCGAGCAAACCGAGGAGGGGAGCGGCGGCGGCGGCGATGGCGATGACGGCCAACCCACGTTGCAGTCCCGGAGTGGCTTCGAGGTATTTTTCGTAGAGAGCTTCTTCCAGTTCCTCGCGGGAGACCTCGGGGTTGCTGTCGACAAAGGTGATGCCTTTCTCCAAGAGGGCGCGCGCGGGATGGCGGATCACGGCGGCTTCGCTGCGGGCGGCCTCGGGTTCGCGCCGGGCCAGCGCGTCGAGGATGCGTTGCACGGTGTGGGCGCCGAAGTCGCGGATTCGCGCAATCTGCACCCATTTGCAGAGAGCCGCGATGAGGGAGGCGGCGGCGAGGAGGAGAATGGGGTAAATCCAGAAGCCACCCGCCTTGGTGTGTTCGAGGATGGTGCTCTCGGATTCGCTCAGGGCGATGGCGGATCCGAGGGTGGGATCAAAGGAAATCGTGTCGGCTTCGCCTTTGACGAGTTTTTCAATCTCCCTTGGTGAAGTGTTTTTGCTGACCAAATGGGCCTTGAGATCTTCGCCGTCCACGACCAGACCGGCGGCACCGCCTTTGTCGGCGAGGAACCAACTGACCGGGCCGACTTTCACAAATGTGCCGGGAGTGAGGATTCCGTCTTCGGCGATGGCTTCGCCGGGCAGGGTGACGGGGCCTCCGGTGCGGGAGAGTTCGTCGAGGACGTCCGCCACCGTCGCGAACGGCGCGGCGGGATCGGGAGCGTCGGGGCCGGGCAGGGGGCCGGAGGTGGTCTCGCGGGTCTTGCGAAAATCGAGGAGAAGGCTCTCGATGTAGGCCCGCTCGTCGCGCCAGACCTTGAGATCATTTTCCGCTTTTTCGAACTCGGCTTCGATGGCGTCTTTCCTGGTCCGGGCGATCTCGGATTGGCGGCGTTTTTCCCTGATATCGGCCGCAATGCGCTCGGTTTCGACAGCGATGGCGGGTTTCTCGGCGGCGATGGTGGTCCGCAGGGCGGCCAGTTCCTCAAGGGCGGCGCGGAGATCCTGGTCGATGGAGGCGGCGGAGTTGCGATAGGCCTTCGCGGGATCGACGGGCGCTCCGCCTGCGGAGGCGGGCGCGGTTTCCTGCGCGTTCACCGGGAAGGCGAGGCAGGTGGAAAGGAGGGGGTACAGGAGAAGGCGTTTCATTACTTGATCTCCGGAGTGCTGTCGGAGTGTGCCTTGGCGAGAGGAAGGGTGACAAAAGTCGGTGTGACATGCCGCGTCTGGATGTCGATGGCGGCCCGGACCTGCGGGGCGAAGGAGTTGTCTTCGGTCCACGACCAGCCGCTGTCGGAGGGGATTCCGTAGCCGCTGTACTTCCCGTCGATATCGACATACCAGGCCTGTGCCATGCCCATGTAGAGGATGCTGACCTCGCGGCGGGAGCCGTCGATCTCCCGGATATCGGAGTCCACCGTGAGGGTGTTCTGGAAATCGAGGTAGGCCTGGAGGACAAGAAGAATGTCGCGGGCCCGGTTCTGGAGTGGCGCTTCGGGATCGGGTGACTCCAGACGGATCGCGGCTTCTTCCACTTTGCGGTGGAGCGGAGGGGGAAAGCGGCGCAGCAGGGGGGCGATCCGCTTTTCCAATGCGGCGACCTGCTTTTCCATTTCGGCACGCCAGGTCTTGAGACCGGTCTCGTCCTTGGCGAGGGCGGCCCGCTGTTCGTCCACTTCGGCGATGCGGGTTCCGGCCGCCGCGATGAATTCATCGAGCTGTTTCGACTCGCGGGACCGCACTTCGTTGAGGTTGGCGAGGGTGGCTTTTTCCGCGCTCCAGGCGGCGCTTTCCTCGCTGATGAGTTGGCGCGTTTTGACCCACTGTTCGAGCTTGCCCTGCACTTCCTTGGCTGGTGGAAGCGGAGAGTCGGCGGGGGTAGTCTCCTGCGCCGCGAGCGGTATCGCCGCCGCCACCGCAAGAGAAGCGGAGACGCGAAGGCAGGGGATGGAGAGGAGGCGATTCATATTGGTAATGAGAAGCGTTCTCAATTGAAGTCAAGAAAAGAATCGACAAAAATAGGGGCCGGGAACGAGGAGGGATCGCCCGGTGTCTCCGATGGTTTTCGCCGGGATTTTACCCGCGGGCGCGGCGGGCGGCGATGAAGGAACGCACCGCCATGACGGTGAAAAAGAGGCAGATCACCGTCATCACCAGAATGAGCTTGGGAGCGGCGTCGGCGAAGCTGACCGTGCCTTTGACGAGTCCGGGAACGAGGCGGCCGAGTCCGGCAAGAGCCCCGAGGAGGGAAAAGGTCACGGCGATATGCATGCCGAGTTTGTTTCGTTTCAGGGCGATGAGTCCCCCGATGAGCATGAGGAGACCGACAAACGCGGGGATGAGGGAGGTGAAGGACTGCGCCGAGGCTCCGATCGCTTCCCAGGCAAAATAGCCGATGAGTCCGGTGAGGATGAGGAGGGCGGAACAGAGGAAGGTGAGGTTTTTCATGGATGGGGCTGGTGGGTGGTGGATGGTGAGGGGATACGGTTAAGACAGAAGAGGGGCTCGTCAATCAATTCCGGGGGTCCGCGACCTCGGACGGAAGCCGGAGCCCGGCAAAAGCGGCGAGTTCCGCCGCGTCGAGGGGACGCCAGTGACCGGGCGGAAGGTCGTCCGGCAGGCGGAGGGGACCGATGCGCTCGCGATGGAGGGAACGCAGCCGGATGCCGTCGAGTCGGTGGAACATGCGTTTGATCTGGTGGTAGCGTCCCTCGTGCAGGATGACGCGGGCACGTTTGGGTGCGAGGATTTCGAGCCGGGCGGGGAGGGTGACGATGCCTTCGGGGAAGAAAGGGAATCCTTCGGTGAAACGCGTTACCGCCTCGGGTGGGATGGGACGGTCGGTCTCGATCAGGTAGCTTTTTTCCACCTTGCGACCGGGGAGGGTGAGGGCACCGGACCAGAGGCCGTCGTTGCTCAGAAGGAGGAGTCCGGTGGAAGCGCGGTCGAGTCGTCCGGCGAGGTGAAGACTGTTTTTGTGCGGGTGGTCGATGAGATCGAGGACGGTGCGGTGTTGTGGGTCGCTCGTGGCGCTGAGAATGCCGCCCGGCTTGTGCAGCATCAGGTAGAGACGGGGGAGGGATCGTTGGAGGATCTCCCCGGCGACAGTAACTTCGTCGAATCGGGTCACTTCGCACCGGGCGTCGCCGGTGGGTTTTCCGGCGACGGTGATTTCTCCCGCAAGGAGACGGGCGCGGGCGGCGCGGCGTCCGATGGAGAGGCGTTTGGCGATGAAATCTTCGAGTTTCAGCGGAAAGGGAGGTCGGGGCTCGGAAAGCGGTGGAAGCGCGGCACGGTAGCACTGGCGTCCCGTCGGCGCATCTCCTTCGGCATCGCCGGAACGGACCGGGAGCCCCGTTCTGTCGGCACGTGCGACGACTGCTCGTGAACTTGGGTTCCGGTGGGTTGGAAACAAAAAAGGTGGCCTCTTGCGAGACCACCTTTCGTGAAGTGGGACGCTTCCGGGAAAGGAAGGTTTATTTCTTCTTCTCCTCCAATGTCGCCTGCGCGGCGGCGAGGCGGGCGACGGGAATGCGGAAGGGAGAGCAGGAGACGTAGTCGAGTCCGGTGCGGTGGAAGAACTTCACCGACTCGGGATCGCCGCCGTGCTCGCCGCAGATACCGATTTTCAGCTTCGGCTTGGTGGTCCGCCCGCGCTCGACTCCAACCTTCACCAGTTGTCCGACACCTTCCTGGTCGAGACTGGCGAAGGGGTTGGTGTTGATGATCTCCGAGTCCTGATAGGTCGGAAGGAAGGAGGACGAATCGTCGCGGCTGAGACCGAGGCCGGTCTGGGTGAGGTCATTTGTCCCGAAGGAGAAGAACTCGGCGTGCTCGGCCACCTCGTCGGCGGTGAGGGCCGCGCGCGGGATCTCGATCATGGTGCCGACGGTGTACTTCAGCTCGGACTTCTTGAGGCCGTATTTTTTGCGGACGCCTTCCGCCGCTTCGTCGATGACCTGCTTTTGCAGCTCGAGTTCACGAGCGTAGGCGACGAGGGGAACCATGATCTCGGGCAGCACCTTGGTGCCCTTGGCCTGCACTTCAGCGGCCGCTTCGAGGATGGCTTCAACTTGCGCCGCCGTCACCGCCGGGAAACTGATGCCGAGACGACACCCGCGGTGACCGAGCATGGGGTTTCCTTCGTGCAGCGAATCGATGCGCTTTTTGATTTTGGCGGCGGACTTGCCGATTTTCGCCGAGAGATCCTTCATCTGCGCGGCGGTCATCGTCCCGATGAACTCGTGGAGCGGAGGATCGAGCAGGCGGATCGTGGCGGGACGGCCCTCGAGG
>CAYLJC010000098.1:0-8408 GCA_964383345.1 uncultured Akkermansia sp.
CTGTTCGACTGGTTCAGCAGGCCGAAATATGACTCAATTTTTGTCGTGTAATGTGTCAACAAATGCGACATCGACTTGGCATTATTCAACGCAATGGACGGAGATGTCAACCTCGCTTCACTCGGTCGTATGGATTACGATTGCAAACCACCACCCGGCCTTCGATAAAAATTGCCTTGTCGCCGGAGTTCCCTCCAATCAAAACATGGGTTCCGTAGGAGAGGCGGCAATCTCCCCGCGATCTCAGGAAAGCGCCGTGGTTTTGATGTCCATCAGCATCTGCGCGTTGGAGGGATAACGCTGCATGCATTTGAGAATCCATTCCATCGCGTCAACCTGCTTGTAGCCGCTGAGACCGCGTCGGATCACGTAGATTTTTTCGAGGACGTGCGGAGGCAGGAGCAACTCCTCGCGGCGGGTGCCGGACTTGTTGATGTCCACGGCGGGGTAGACGTAGTTCTGGGCGATTTGCCGGTCGAGGACCAGCTCCATGTTGCCGGTGCCTTTGAATTCCTGGAAAATCGCTTCGTCGGCCTTGCTGTTGGTCTGCACCAGCGCGGTCGCGATGATGGTGAGGGAACCGGCCTCGCGGGTGTTGCGGGCGGCCGCGAAGATCCGGCGGGGCACCTCGAGAGCGCCCACGACGAGGCCGCCGCTGGCGGTGCCACGTTTTCCGCCCCCACGCATCTGGCTGTTGAAGGCGCGGGCGAGCCGCGTGATGGAGTCCATCAGCATGACGACGTGACGCCCGCCCTCGACGAGGCGTTTGGCCCGCTCGATCGCGAGCAGGGCGATGCGGGTGTGGTCCTTCGCCTCGCTGTCGTTCGAACTCGAAAAGACCTCGACGTCGGGGAAAGAACGCTCAAAATCGGTCACTTCCTCGGGGCGTTCATCGACGAGCAGGACCATGAGGTGGATCTCGTCGTCGTAATTGTGGAGAATGCCCTCGGCGATGTGGTGCAGCAGGGTTGTCTTGCCGGTGCGGGGCGGGGCGACGATGAGTCCGCGCTGGCCGCGTCCGATCGGGGCCATGAGATCGATGACCCGGGTCGTGGCACGGCTGGACTCGGTCTCCAGGGTGAGCTTCTTGTTCGGATTGATCGCGGTGAGTTCTTCGAAATAGGGGAGCCGGGCGCTTTCCTCCGGAGGACGGTCGTTGATCGTGAGCAATTCCATGAGCTGCGGACCGCGCACGCCCTGCTTGGAGATGCAGCGCACCATGAGCCCATCCCGCAGCCCGTACTGCCGGACCACCTCCGGCGTGATGAAGACATCCTTGGGAGACTGCTGGAATCCGCGAATCTTTTCGCGGAGAAATCCGAAACCTTTGGGAGAAATTTCGACGATGCCCTCGGATTCGACCGCCGGGGACGCTTCGAGCGCGGCGGCTTCGCGGGCGCGTTCCTTCTCCTTGCGCTCAAGGTAGCGCTGCTTGCGGGTTTTGCCCTGGGGACGAGCTCCGTCTCCGTCCTCGCGGTCGTCGTTGTGATCCTCTCCATCCTCCGCGTCCTCCCCGGCGGCGACCATCTCGCGGGGGTCTCGCGAATCGTGGCGCTGGTCGCGATTGTCTCGATCCTCCTCGGAACGGGGGCCGTCCGACCCGTTTCCCTTAGCCTGAAAATGTTTCTCACGTCCCTTGCGGCGGCGCTGCCGGGGACCGCGGTTGCGGCGCGGGCGACCTTCGTTGTGTTCGTTGCCTTCGCTTTTTGATTGGCCTGACGGCTGCTCACCGGAACGACTTTCCCCGACCTCTCTTCCCGACACTTCGCTCTTGTCGGAATCGTCCCGGTTCCCGTGATCCGGGTGGTCTGCGCGAGCCTTTTCCCGGGAAGGGGCCTCCGCCGCCGGGAAATCAGAGGAGGGGGCGAAGGAGGAGGCGAAATGGGGAAGTTCGGGAGCGTTCCCTTCCGGTGCGGACGATGTGTCGGGCGACCCGGCTGACCCGGTCACTGCGGTCTGTTCGGACTTCGATGGCTTCCCGTCGCTGGCGGCGCGTGGGCTTCTCGGGACTCGCGCTGCCAGGGGGCGAGCGTCTTCATCGCGTGCTTCGGTGTCTTTGGCGGCGGGCGTTTTTCTCCGTCCGGTTTTCCTGGCAGCGGGAGCGAGGGGAGGATCGACCGGGACCGCTTCCGTCCCGGTGGGGGCGGTGCGGTTGTCATCTGAGGGGGCGGAATCGCTCATGAAAATACAAAAGGGTCCTGTCGGAAATTCTGAATCGACGAAAGAAAGGGAGGGCGCGATCTCCTCATCCGGAGGAAATGCAGGCAAGAGAGGAAATTTGGATTTGTCGAAAACTCGCAAAATCGAATTTTCGGGGGCGATTCCGGGTAGTCAGCCTGACGTCCGCGAATCACCGTCCCTTAATCTGAAGGGGAGTCGTCTCGCGCCGGGCCGGTGGGAAAGAGTGGCGCGAAACTCCCGATCGGGAAGCGTTCAGGGACAAGGCAAGTGTGGCGTGCCATGGTCTCGCTTGCAAGTATTTTTTTGGGACTCCCGAAAACGCGGATGCGTCGTACGCTCGTTCAAGGACGGCTGATTTCGTCGAGATACGCGGCGAGGGAACGGCGCATCTCTCCGGCCACGTCACCGTGGACCCGGGCGAAGGGCGGGACAAACCAGGGATAGGCCCCTGTGACGTCGTGCAGGACACGGATCTGTCCCGAGCAATCCCATCCCGACCCGATTCCCAGCGTCGGGATCGAGAGTGAGCGGGTGATCTCCGCCGCGACCTCGGGAACGACGCTTTCCAAGACGATGGCGAACGCGCCGGCTTCTTCCAGAGCGAGGGCGGATGCGACGAGGGTGCGAGCCTCTTCCTCGGATTTCCCCTTCTTTTTGTAGCCGCCCTCTTCGCGCACCCGCTGGGGCAACATGCCGAGATGCGCACAAAAAGAAATTCCCGCCGAGGTGATCGCCCTGACCTTGTCGAGCTGGCCGAAACCTCCTTCGAGTTTGACCGCGTCGGCCCCCGCCTCGATGAGCCGACGACTGGTCGCGACCGCTTCTTCGGGATTCCGATAGGTGTGGATCGGCAGATCGGAGACGACCACAGCCGACTTCACCCCGCGCCGAACGATGCGGGTGTGATAGATCATGTCGTCGAGTTCTACCGCCGTGGTGTCCTCGCCGCCAGCCACCACCATGCCAACCGAATCCCCGACGAGAATGAGCTGCACGCCTGCTTCGTCGCAGAGACGAGCCGACGGATAATCATAGGCGGTGATCGCCGAAATCGGCTCCCGGAGGCGGGCGAGAAGGGAATCGGAAGAAGGAGAACTCATGGGGCAATCGGTCGAGCAAGAGGCAGGGAAGCTTTCAAAATCCGGCAGATCTTGGGTAAAACAACGCGATTTCCGTGCATTTCATTTATAAAAATATTGATTAATTATGGTAATTATAATAATATCTCTGTGACACAAAACCGCTTTCCTTTTTCGGAAGCATCTCCCGCCTCTCGCGAGGAAGGACGGATTCCCTCGACCGCCTGAGAAACGGAAAGGGGAGTTGCCTGTCCGGGAGAAATGCGAAACGAGAAAGGCGGGCCAACCGCACACACACAGATGGCTACACACGCGGAACGCAACCGCACGACAATGGCAGTTCGGGAGATTCTCTTCGCCGACCGCTCTCCCGCGAGGGAAGAGGTGGGTTTCGAGGGATTCCTGTTTCAGCAACGCTACGACAAAAGCAAACGCCGCGAGAACGGCAAGGTGCCCGCGCACCGCCGCAATCAGAGCCACGGGATCCCCCAGCGATCCATCGCTCCGTCGAGCCTGCCGAAGCAGGAACTGTCCGATGCCTCCGTCGGAGCGGTCGCGGTGTTCGCGTAGAGAACTTTTGTCCGCGAGGACATTGGTGAAGAGATGGATATGGAGGCGGAGTCGAAAGGCTCCGCCTCTCCTTTTTCACGCGTCACGCATCTGTTGCCGGCGTCCGGTCGCCGTCCCGCCGGGCTTTTGTCTCGCGCCGTTTTCCCGTGCCGCGGATCAGCAGGGTGATTTCCCCCTTGCCCGGATGGGCGGTGAAATGTTCGAGCACCGAGGCGGCATCGCCGCGGTGGTAGGACTCGAATTTTTTGGTCAGTTCCCGCGCCACACAGATCTCCCGGTCGGGATCGAGCGCGGCGATGGCGACGAGGGTTTTGGTGAGACGATGGGGGGATTCGAAGAAAATCGAGGTCTCCCGGCGGTTCAGGGCTTCCTCGATCTCACGACGTTTGCGGCCGGATTTCACGGCGAGGAATCCGCCGAAATAAAAGGCGTCGGTCGGCAGTCCCGAGCCGGCCAGGGCGGTGATCACCGCCGAGGGGCCGGGCAGCACTTCGACCCGCACACCGGCTTCGTGGCAGGCATTGACGAGGCGGTAGCCGGGGTCCGATATCGTGGGGGTGCCGGCGTCGGAGAGGAAAACGATCTGTTCGCCCCGGCGCGCCCGTTCGACGAGGGCGGGAGCGCGCTGTTGTTCGTTGTGTTCATGGAGAGCGACCAGTTCCTTCCCGGAAATCCCGAGGTGGGCGAGGAGCCGCTGGGAATGCCGCGTGTCCTCGCAGGCGACGGCGTGAGCCGACCGAATGGCTTCGACGGCGCGGAAGGTGATGTCGCCGAGATTACCGATCGGGGTTCCGATCAACTGCACCAGCCCCTGCGGCCCGTGGTTTGGGAGCGAATTCAAAGGGAAAAACCTTCCTGAGGCGCTTTCCGGGATCGCCGGGATCCGGGCGGCGAGCCCTTACCAGCCGTTGGCCAATTGGGAGACGAGTTTGTCGGCGAGGTCTTCGGCGACAAAGGCGAGGGCGTTGCGCTCCCCGACCTGGAAGCTGGGGTCGACAAATTGGATCGTGTCGCCAATGACCCGCCCTTGCCGGGCACCGAGAACCGGGTCGGAAGAGGACAGCTTGTCGTCTGTGGGCAGCTCGAGGGAACCGCTGGTGGCGCGTTCCTCGATCCGGGCTCCGGTCCGGGGATCTTCGAGATGGAAATCGACGAGGAGATAGAGGCTGAGTTCGCGGGACTTGAGGGTATCGTTGCGGACGGACCGCAGCTGATATTTGTCCACCCGGCTGATCTGGCCGACGAGGACCGCGTCGCAATTCGCCCGGCTGGCCACCTCGTAGGTCCCGTCGGCCTGCAGTTCGGCCAGCACCGCGTTGGTCACGAGACTGGAAAAGCGGGGTTCAAGCGTCAGGTTCTTGAAAGGCGGGACGTGAATTTTTTTGATGTCCCGGTAGATGCCGGGTTTCACTTCACCCAACTGGTATCCGGCACAGCCCGTGAAAAGCAGGATGCTGAGGCCGGAAACAAGCGAGAAAAAAATCGAGGGCTTCATGGGGAAGGGATCTGAACGGGCGGTGAACCACATGGCACCCTCGGAAAAGGGCTGCGTTTTTCGAAAGTAGCCGGGTCGGGAAAAAAAACAAGCAGTAAGCGGTCCCACCTGCCACGGGAAGCCCGAACCCACCCTCAAGGAGTCGCGGGTGCCGGGGCGTCCGAAGTCGGCGGAGGCAGGGGAACCACCTCATCGGCGGAGCTGCGCATTTCCACCTTGTCTTTTTTCAAGGGATTGAGACCAAAAAATCCGGCCTTTTCCTCCACCGACTCCTCGGGAAGGTTATCGAGGGCGTTGAGACGCTGCTGGGCTTTCGCCGCCCACGAAGTGGAAGGATTTTTCACCACTTCGCGGAAGTAGACCCGCGCGGAATCCGGCTTGCCGCTTTTCTCGTAAAAAAGCCCCGTGTTGTAGAGTTTCTCCATGGAACGTTCTTCAATTTCCTGGAGATTGGATTTGATCTCGTCGGCACGCTGGTCCTCGGGATTGCGATTGACAAAATCGAGACCCGCTTCCACCTGGGCGCGATCCTCGACCGGACTGTTGGACTTTTCCGCCTTCACTCCGCGCAGTTTGAAAATCCGGTACTGCGCGTCACTGGCGTATTCCGTATCGGGAAACTTGTCGACGACGGACTGGTAGGCCTGAATCGCCTCGGCCGTTTCCCCGATTTCGGTGCGCACGTGGCCGACATTCAGGAGCGACTTCGGCGCGTATTCGGTGAAGGGGGCGCTCGCGCTGATTTTTTGAAACATCTCGATCAGCTTGGAGGGCTGGACCGCCGCACCCACTCCGAGAAATCCTTTTTTATCCGTCGTCCGGAGCGCCTCCGCGATGTCGAACTGGCGCTTCACCGCCTCGGAGAAATTCGGCGTGTTGCGGAAGTTCGTGATGAGGGATTGATATTCGTCAAAGGCATCCCGCTGTTTGCCCGAGGCTTCCAACATGCGCCCGTAATCAAATTTGGCCTGGCCGCCTGCTTCGGTTCGGGAATAACTGCGGCTGATCGATTTGTAGGCGTCGCGCGCCTGTCGGATTTTGCCGCTGTTTTCCTGAGCGCGGGCCTGGGCCAACTCGGCTGCGGCGCGGCTCTCCTGGGAGGAAAGCTCTTCGGCGCTCAGCACCTTCTTGTCGTCGCCACGCTTGAGGAGCCCGCCGAGGAACGCCTGCGAAGTGCCGGTGCCCAGGGAAAGAACCAAGACCGCAAGGCCGGGGAGGAGGTAACGCGTGTCACGAGTCATGGGGAGTTTTTGAGAGAAGTTTGGTTGGTTCAAAATAAGCGAAGCTCAGGCGCGGGCAAATGTATTTCCCGAATTCGATGAGAGAGTCTCCCGGAAACCAAGATTCGCGACGCCGCCCTGAATATCCGCAGTTCTGTAAAGCCCTGTGATTGGAACATTCCATGTGGAACATTGGAACATCCCCGGAACCGTCGAGAACCGCCGAGCGCGGGGCCACGACTTCCGTAACGAACCGCAGGCGGAATTCCTTAGTTTGGGTTTTCTCCCGCTTTTGGCAGAAGCTCGTTCTGAAGAATTCCAGGCCGCACAGCCAATTGACTCGTCAGGCGCAAGCTCCTTTTATAACTTCCGACAATAT
Organism: uncultured Akkermansia sp.; assembly: GCA_964383345.1. GTDB lineage: Bacteria > Verrucomicrobiota > Verrucomicrobiia > Verrucomicrobiales > DEV007 > Arctic95D-9. The sequence goes on from CAYLJC010000098.1 coordinate 6,925, forward strand.
ATGTAATGTAAAATTCAATCTCAAAGGACACGGATCCCCCCGCGAACCAATTTCGATAGCGGGCCCGATTCCGCAATTCCAATCCCGATGGGAAATAAAGTGGTTCTTCCGCGCATCGCATCTTTGTCGATTTTCTCTGGCCAATTTCTTCTGTCCCTGTATCATGACGGCTTACTTTTCGGTCGCGGAGAGACCTGAATGAAGGTGCTCCGACCGGCCGGTCTCGGTGAACCCTGAATGACGACCCTTCCATTTCCGCCGGTAGCGGCTGACGTATCGAGCATCGACCTGCTGGGCAGGATTGAGCTCACCCCGAACAATCCCGCGATCGGGGTGATTTTTCTGGCACTGCTCGTCCTCCTCAACGCCCTCTTCGTCGCGGCGGAGTTCGCTCTGGTGAAAGTCCACTTGAGCCAGTTGGAAGACGCGGTCGCGGCAAAACGCCGCGGTTCCCGGTTGGCGCTCTTTATCGCCAAAAACATCGACACCTATCTCTCAGTCTGCCAACTCGGGTTCACCGCCTCGACCATCCTCCTCGGCGCGCTCGGGGTCCCCTTCCTCTCCCACTGGATCCGCCCTCTCTTCTCCCACCTGTCAATCCCCGGAGAGGTCGTCCGCGGTCTTCTTTTCGTGCTGGCTCTGGCCCTCCTCACGGCGGCGCACATGGTCATCGGGGAGAAGATTCCGCGTGCCCTGGGACTGCGCAAAGCGGTCGGAACGACAATTTTCTGCAGTCGCCCTCTGCGGCTCTTCCATTTTTTCGTGGCGGGACCGGTCTGGTTGATCAACCTGATTTCCGATGCGATCCTGCGCCGCGTCTTCGGGATGGAACCGGTCAACAACCGTCACAGCAGTCATACCGTGGACGAGCTGAGGCTGCTCGTGGAAGAGACCGGGCGCGCCCACGAAGTGACCCAGACGGAGCAGGAAATACTGATCAATGCGTTGAGCTTGAGCGAGTTGACCGTCAGGGACATCCTCACCCCGCGGAGCGAGGTGGTCGCTCTCGACGTCCACCGCACCTTTCACGAAAATCTCGAGGTCGCGATGGAATCCAAGCACACCCGTTTTCCCCTCGTCGACCTTCACCTCGACAAAACCCTCGGACTGATCCACATCAAGGATCTCCTTCACGAAATGCAGAAAGAGGCCCCCAACCTCTTCGCCGTGAAACGCGAACTCGCCGGGGTTTCCGAAAACCTTCCCCTCGACCAGTTGCTCCAGCTTTTCCTCGCCCGGCGCGCCCACATGGCGCTGGTGGTCGATGAGTTCGGCGGCTCCATCGGCCTCGTCATGCTCGATGACGTCCTTGACCAGGTTGTCGGCGAGATTCTCGATGAATTCGACGTCGAGGAGAACGGTTTCGAACGGATCAGCGAAGACGAGTTTGTCGTCGAGGGCTGGCTCCCGCTCCACGAGTTGGCCAGCCAGGTGAACGATCTCGACCTCGACGATCCCGCCGTCAGCACGGTGGGCGGGTATGT
>CAYLJC010000099.1:0-3285 GCA_964383345.1 uncultured Akkermansia sp.
CCCTTTTCCTCTTTTTATGAACGACGCTCCCCCACCGCTGACTCCGTCCTCTTCTCCGCAACCCGCGCCGGATCCCTACCGCGCTCCGCAATATCAGTCCCCGCTCCAGGCACCGAAGTCGAGTGCGGGGAAATGGCTCTTCGGCTGCGGTTGCGGTTGTCTCGGACTCCTTCTGATCCTCGCCATCGGCGGGTATTTCGTTTTCAGCAAGCTCAAGACGGCCGCGACCGAACTGGTCGCCAACTACACCGCCGCCGCGCCGGTCAAGGTGGAGATCCCGCCGATCTCCCAGGTGCAGGTCGATCAGGCCGTCGAGAAGTTCAGTGCTTTTCAGGCCAGCCTGTCGGGAGAAGGGGAGGCGGAGCCGCTTGTGCTGTCGGGGCAGGATATCAACGCCCTGATCCAGAATCATATTTCGTTCAAGCCGCTCACGGATCGGGCGAGCGTGACGGTGGAAGGGGATACCCTCCGCAGCCAGATCAGCGTGAATTTGGAAGATCTCGACATTCCCGTGCCCTTCCTCGCCGATGCGGTGGAAGGCAAGTACTTCAACGGAGTGGCGACCTTCACTCCCGGGATGGTGGCGGGGCGTCCGGCCCTCTACATCGAAAACCTCGAAGTGAACGGAATGGCGATTCCGGAGCAGTTCATGTCCGAACTCCGGAAAACCAATTTTCTTGAGGAAGCGCTCAAAAATTCCGAGTTCGCCACCACGATCGAGAAAATCGAGGACATCCGGGTCAAGGATGGAGTCCTCACCATCGTGCCGAAAGCGACTCCCTGAGGGACTCTAGAGTTTCTCGTAGGTGCCTTCATCGCGCTTCTCCAGCACGGTGAAGCCCGCTTTTTTGGCATCACTGACCGAGAGCGGCTTGTTGATCTTTGGCGAGGTGATGCCGCGTGAGACGAGTTTTTTGACCGGATTGCGGCAGAGCGGGCAGGCCTCCAGGGGCGGACGGGTCAAGGGGCGGCGAATCTCGAATCCCTTGCGGCAGATGCGGCAGCCTTTCTCGGGATCGGCCGTGATGTATTCGTAGAGAGGCATGAAAGAACTTCTCTGATCCGAAGCGCTTTTGCAACCGCGTGGTAGCGGCTTTGCCGGATGGATTTTGTCGCGGGTTGGAAAATCCCCGCTCCTTTGCCTGGCGCAGGAAGCACGTCCGGCCTCAAGGAGGGGCGTTTTTCGAGTGCCCGGCTCAGCGGAACGGAAATCGACGGTGCCCCTATGCCCGAACCCACGCCGGACGGGCTTTGCCGGTGCTGGCGCGATACAGCAAGATAGCGGCCAGCTAACAGCGAAACCGCTACAAAAATCACCAGCTCGACTTGGTCACGCCAGGGATCATCCCGTGCGAGGCCATTTCGCGGAAGGTGATGCGGGACATGCGGAAACGGCGGAGGTAGCCGCGGCGGCGACCGGTCACTTCACAGCGGTTGACCAAACGAGTCGGGCTCGCGTCGCGGGGAAGCATCGTCAGACCTTCATAGTCCTTCTCCGCTTTCAGCTTGGCGCGAAGCTTCGCATACTTGTTTACGGTGCGCTGTTTCCGCGCGTTTCTGGTGATCCAACTCGATTTCGCCATGGTGAGGGGGAATCTATCTGTTTTGAGGAATTTTCAAGCGAAAAAGTGAAGAGACTGTTGGCAAGCGGGTCCGCATCGGTGATTTTGTACGATGATGTCCCGACTTCCCCTTCTCGCGGCGTTCTCCCTCGCTTCGCTTCTGCTTTGCGCCGGGGCCGCCCTGCCGTCCCGGGCGGACGCGGCCGAGGTGCCCGAAAAAGACTGGCTCGAATTTTACTACGAGAACCCCACCCCGGAGCAGTTCATTCCCCGCCTGAAGGACTGGGCCGCCGACGGAACCCTCGACAACGAGCACGCCCGTCCCGCGCTGATCGCCTTCATCAGCCAGCTCATCCGGCAGAACGAGGAGGCGCTGCCGCGATGGTACGCGGACCTCAGTGGTCTCACGCCTTCCCAGTTGCAGGTCATGCACACCGCGATGCTCTTTTCCCGCACCGCCGCGGCGGATCGCATGATGCGCGAGGTCTTCGGGAGAATCTACGAGGAGCAGAAGCGGGAAACGCCCAAGATTCTCGAGCTGCCGCTCGACAAAGAGGCCACCATGGACATGCTCTGGGGGTACTACTACGCCACCGGATCGGAGGGTGCGATCCGGCGCATCGTGTCCGCCTTCCGCTTCGTCGAAGCGCCCGATGATCCTCCGGGTGTGGATGTGCCCGAGGGCTACGTGCCTCTCTACAAGGCCCTGCCACAGTTCGCGGCCAATTCTCTTGTCGCCAACGGCGAGCGCCATCCCCGCGTGGTCGCGATCCTGCGGGAACTCCAGGAAAAGGACGAATCGCTCCTCGAGGTGGAAAAAAAGGGGATCCGCGATGTCCTCTCCGCCCTCGATCCGAAGACCGATCCCCCCGCCGATCGCCCACGCAAGGACGCTTGAAGGCATCCCTGAACAACCTCACCCCTTCGGCTTGATCAACAACACCTCGCCCCGTTCGATCCAGCCCTTGCGCAGGTCGATGCGGAACCAGCCCTCGGCGTTTTTGGGTTGGAAACGCACCGGGGAGCGCGGACCGAATTCGGCGAGATCGTATTCCCGCCACGTCCGGCCGAGATCGGGCGAGTAGGCGATCCCCGTCTTGAAGGTCGAGGCGGGGGCGCAGTGGCCCGCGATCATCACGCCGTCCTCGATGATCATGTTGGCCATCTCGAATTCGGCGTCGAAAAGTTGGGTGTGCTTGGCGGGATCGGTGAGATCGGCGGGAGCGCAGCGGAAAATGCCCCGGTCGTGTGTTTCGTTCAGTTTTTTGGGGCCGTTGGCGTCGGCGGCCCAGTAGAGCTGTCCATCGACGAAGTTGATCCCGCCCGACTTGTAGCGGGAGTTCGAATTCACCGAAATGAGCACTTTCCAATCCCACCGGTCGGCACCGGCGTCGTAGGTGCCGCGAAGCCAGTGGCACTCGTTGCCGAATCCGCGGTCGATGTCCCCGGTGCAGGCGTAAAAGGCGGCCTCGTCGGGATGATAAACCACCGCGTGGATGTGGCGGCAGATGACGTCGTTGTCAGGATTCCCGAGAAGTTCACCGGGCGCGGCCCCCTTTTGCTGGAACTTCGGGTTTTGTCCGAAAGAATAGGCCAGTTTGACGGTCTCGCCCTGATCGGTCGAGTAGTAGATATTGACCGGCACGGCACCGCCGAGGACGTTGCAGTAGTTGCCCCAGACGAGGATTTCCCTGCCGTCGATGTCCCAGGTGTGGATGCCGTC
>CAYLJC010000099.1:3295-8386 GCA_964383345.1 uncultured Akkermansia sp.
CGAGGGAATGAAAATACCAACCGGGTTGTTCGGGATCCGTCGGTATGTGCGGTCGATAGTCGCTCCCGTCCGGGTGTTTCACCACGATTTCGCGGTGGCTCGCGAGTTTGTCGGTGCTGAGGTAAAGCCTTTCGCGGGTGGCGAAAAGAATGTTCCCGTTTTTCATCAGGACACTGAAGGTGATGTTTTCCGCCTCGGGAAAATCCGCCCGGTGCGCCCAGGTGCGCCCGTTGTCCTCGGAGAGGAAAATCGTCTGGTCGCGGAAGCCGAAAGCGCGGTTGTCCCGCTGGGAGTCGATGTAGGGACCGTCGGCGGGCGCGAGGCGATACCAGAAATGGTCCGTTTCACCCTCTTCGGCGGCGTGCAGGAGCAAGGCGGTTCCGCCGAGGACACCTCCGGTGGCGGCGGCGAGGGAAGTCCCGAGAAATTGGCGGCGGTCGAGGGGGGAGGGGGGATTCATGGGAGGAGAGCGGTCGTGTGTAGTTGTAGAACAGCCGGACCCTCCCGCGCAAGTCTCTTGCGGACGGAGGCGCACACCCGTATCCGTGGAAAATCCTCCCGCGCGGCGGTGATGCGTCTCAAAGCAATGTTTACGCGGCGGCGCGGGATGGAGTATGTAACCCTGTCGGAATAATGAGCAACCCCCTCACCCGGATCATAGGCCGCGCCGTGGACGCGCGGGAGAACGAACTCGCCGCGCTGGTCTGGTCGGCGGCGTATTTCTTTTTTGTTCTTTCGGCCTACTACGTGCTGCGGCCGATCCGCGACGAGGCGGGGGTGGCCGGCGGCGTCGACAATCTGGCCTGGCTTTTCACCGGCACCCTCGTCGGGATGCTGCTGGTCCATCCGCTCTTCGCCGCCCTCGTGGCGCGGCTGCCGAGACGGCGCTTCGTGCCGCTGACCTACCGCTTTTTCATCCTTCACCTGATTGGTTTCTTTCTCCTCTACACCTTCGTCGATCCGTCGAAAAGCGTCTGGATCGGGCGGGTGTTTTTTGTTTGGGCGAGTATTTTTAATCTCTTTGTCGTCTCCGTCTTCTGGTCCTTCATGACCGACATCTACCGGCCCGGCCAGAGCAAGCGGCTCTTCGGCATGGTTGCGGTCGGTGGCAGCATCGGCGCGATCACCGGCTCCACCATCACCTCGGCGCTCACCGGACCGCTCGGACCGGTCAATCTCCTGCTGGTCTCGGCCCTGCTGCTCGAGTTCGCTTGCCGGGCATCGCACGCGCTGGAAAAACACGAACCGGCTCTCGCGGCGGCCGCTGACGATGGAGACCAAACCCTGGCCGAGGCTTCCGACGGCAGGGAAGAAATCATCGGCGGCGGTGTCCTCGAAGGGATGCGCCGGGTGGCTTCCTCGCCCTATCTGTTGGGGATCGCCGGATTGATGCTCTGTTTCACCATCGCCTCCACCTTCCTCTATTTTCAACAGGCCGAGATCGTGGAGCAAGCCTACGGCGAGGACGGGGAGGCGATGACACGACTTTTCGCCAACCGGGACCTGGCGGTGAACACCCTGACTCTGCTGACCCAGCTTTTCCTCACCGGAAGGATCCTGCGCTGGTTCGGCATCGGAAGTGCCCTGGCCTTCCTGCCCGCGCTCAGCCTGATCGGGTTTGGCGTTCTCGGCCTGGCACCGGTGCTCGGGGTGGTGATCTTCTTCGAAGTCTTCCGCCGGACGGGGAATTTTGCGATCCAGCGCCCTGCGCGCGAGGCGCTCTACACTATCCTGCCGCGCCAGGACAAGTACAAGGCGAAAAATTTCAACGACACCTTTGTGTACCGCACCGGCGACCAGATCGGCGCCTGGTCCTACACCGCGATGGGCTGGCTCGGGCTGGGGCTTTCCGGCCTGGCCTTTTGTATGATCCCGCTCTCGGCGCTTTGGCTCGGGCTGGCCCTGTGGCTGGGACGCGCCGCCGGGTTCCGGAACGGAGACGGAGCGAAAGAATCGGGAGCGAAATGACCCGGACGATGGCGTGGATTCGGACTTTCATGACCGGGGAAGTTGGCGTAAACAATGTGGGCAGTGTGTTGTGTTTCCCCATCCCGGCACAAACGAGTTCTCCCTGTCCGGCCTCGATTCCCATGAACTCTCCGAACGTCCCGAGCCACTCCCTTCCGCAGCGACCTTGCCCGGCCTTTCGTCCGGCCTTTCGTCCGGCCTTCGCGAGGCGCGGCCTCCTTGTCGCCCTCCCCGTTCTTTTTGCCCTGCCCGCCGCCGTTCGGGCACAGGAAAAAGCGGGAAAAGCCCCCGCCATTCTCGGCACCTACGCGCATCCCAAGGCCTTCTGGGAGACCGGCGCACGGCTCGATGACTACGGCGTCAACGCCGTTTTCATCCACGGCAGCAGCATCGACGAGGCCACCTTCGCCCGGGCCAAGGAGGAAGGCTGCAAAGTCTTCGCCGAATTTCCCACCCTCAACGGCAAATACGGCAAATATGTCGAGAAGCATCCTGACGCCCATCCCATCGACGATTCCGGGAATCCCGCTCCGCCCGCGACCTGGTTCATGGGCGTCTGCCCGACCCACGCCGGCTTCCGCCAGTTCCGCATGGACGACCTGCGGACCCTGCTGGAGCGGCACGACCTCGACGGCATCTGGATGGACTACACCCATTGGCACGCCCAGTTCGAGGATCCCTATCCCGTCCTCCTCAAGACCTGCTTCAATCCCTCCTGCCTCGCCGCCTTCGAGGAATGGGCCGACATCCAGGTGCAGGGCGAGACCGTGCCGGAGAAAGCCAAGTGGATTTTCTCCCACGCCGCCAAGCAATGGGAGGATTGGCGGGTCCACGTCATCGTTGACTGGGCCAGGGAGATCCGCTCCATCGTCAAGGAAATCCGCCCGAAGGCCCTCGTCGGCATCTACCACACCGCCTGGAAGGACGAGGATCTCGGCGGCTTGCGCCGCCGCTGCCTCGGGCTGGATTTCGACGCGCTCGCCCCCTACGTCGATGTCTTCTCGCCGATGATCTACCACGGGCGCTCCGGCAAGTCGCCCGAATACGTGAAGGAATTCGTGGACTACCTCGGGGCCAAGCCCTGGGTGAAAACCGCCCCCGGTGCCTACCCGCAAATCTGGCCCATCGTGCAGGCCCACGACGATCCGCGCGTTTCCCCCGAGGAGTTCGAGCAAGTCCTCCGTTATGGCCTCGGAGGCAAGAGCACCGGCGTGATGATGTTCACCCTCGCCAGCGTCGCCCGCGATCCCGGCAAGATGGAAGTCATGAAGCGGGTCTACCGCGAGCATGCCGAGTAGGCGGGGCCGCCCGTTCGTTTTTCCCTTTTGTGCATGTTGTTCGATCCCGAAACTCTCTCCGACCCACCCCGCCCATGAAACACCTCGCTCCAGCCTTCGCCTGCCTCGCCCTCATTTTCTGCGCCGTGACTCTGTCCGCCGAGGAAGGTATCGCCGACCTCCGGATCGGCGATCCCGCGCCGGATTTTTCCCTGCCCGGCATCGACGACAAGACCCACACCCTCGACGACTTCAAGGACGGCAAGGTCCTCGTGATCTTTTTCACCTCGAACCACTGCCCGACCTCGCACGGCGCGGCGGACCGCATCAAAAGTTTCCTCGCCGACTACCGCCCCAAGGGTATGACCTTCGTTGCGATCAACCCGAACCACCCCGAGGGGCTCAGCATCGACGAACTCGGCTATTCAAAATACAACGACGGCTTCGAGGACATGAAACTCTACGCCGCCGAGGAGGGCTTCGACTTTCCCTACCTCTACGACGGCGAAACCCAGGCCGTGGCCAAGGCCTACGGCTGCCTCGCCACCCCGCACGTCTTCATTTTCGACGCCGAGCGCAAGCTGCGCTACAAGGGCCGCTTCGACGACTCCCGTTTCGGTGGTGACGACTCCACCGTGAAGTCGCCCGACGCCCGCAACGCGGTCGAAGCCCTTCTCGCCGGCAAACCCGTCCCCGTGGAGATCACCAAGGCGATGGGCTGCTCCACGAAATGGCGCAGCAAAAAAACCGCCGTGGCCGAGAAGATGGCGAAATGGGACGCCACGCCCGTCGATGTCGAGACCATCGACGCCGCCGGTGCCGCCGCGCTGCGGAAAAACGGCACCAAGAAGCTGCGCCTCATCAACGTCTGGGCGACCTGGTGCGCCCCCTGCGTCAAGGAATTTCCCGAGCTGGTCGAAATCTCGCGCAAATTCGGATCGCGCGACTTCGAGTTCATCAGCATCAGCGCCGACGATCCGTCGAACCTCGCACCGGTGAAAACTTTTCTGGAGAAACGGGGGGCGGGACTTTCCCCGCGCCAGCGGAAATCCGTCGAGGCCGAGGGGCGCAAGACCAACAGCTACGTCTTCGGCGAATCCGACGTGGACAAACTGATGCAGGCCCTCGATCCCGAATGGCCCGGTGCCATTCCCCACACCGCCCTCGTCGACACCGACGGAACCATCCTCTGGCGCCACAACGGCCTCGTCGATGGCGACCAGCTCCGGGCGACGATTCTCGGCCATCTGGGGAACTATTACCAGCGTTGACATTGCGTCTGCCGGCCTTTTCCTTTGCGGTGGACATACTGACGCCATGACGACGAAATTCACCTACTGGGAGGAGAAGGACGGATGCTACCTCGGCTACCTGAACGAATATCCGGACCACTGGACGCAGGGAGAGACGCTCGATGACCTCAAGGAGCACCTCAGGGATCTTTACGAGATGTTCCGCTCGGAAAGTATTCCCGGGATCAAAAGGGAAGCGGAGCTGGAGATCGCATGAAACGGCGGGATTTGCTTGCTGCGGTCGAAGCCGCCGGAGCCCGCCTCATCCGATCCGGAGGCAAACACGACATCTACCACAACCCCAAAACAGGAGCCACCCAGCCGATTCCCCGGCACCGTGAAATCAACGAATTTCTCGCACGCAAGATTCTCCGCGATCTGACGGAGGGGAAATAGCGCCCTGCGGATCGCAGCGACGACTTGATACGGAACTGGGTACGAAACCGAAACACCTTGGAGTTTCTCGGTATCTGGGAGCGCATTCACAACCCGGATTTTAATTCCGTCGAATTCGACGGATTTAGAATGCGGGCGGGCCTCAATAGCTTCACGCT
>CAYLJC010000100.1:0-8333 GCA_964383345.1 uncultured Akkermansia sp.
CAAACGCTTCGAGCAAGTCCTCGACATCGTCGAAAGCGTCAGCCAACTCGGCATGGAAGTCTGCACCACCCTCGGTGAACTCGGCCCGGACGAAGCCACGAAATTGAAAGAAGCCGGAGTCACCGCCTACAATCACAATATCGACACCTCCCCCGAGCACTACACCAAGATCGTTTCGACACACAGCTTTCAGGACCGGCTCAACACTCTCCGCCACGTCCAGGATGCCGGCATGTCGGTCTGTTCCGGCGGCATTCTCGGTCTCGGCGAGACGATCGACGACCGGCTGAAAATGCTCGAAATTCTCAGCAATTTCAATCCCCAGCCTGAAAGCGTCCCGATCAACTCGCTTGTCCCCATCCCGGGAACGCCGCTGGCGGAATCACAGGGAGTCGACTCCTTCGAGATCGTCCGCATGGTCGCACTCGCCCGCATCGCCCTTCCCAATGCGAAGGTCCGCCTTTCGGCCGGACGCAAACAAATGAGCGAGGAACTCCAGGCCCTCTGCTTTTTCGCGGGTGCCAATTCCATTTTCTACGGCGACAAACTCCTCACCACCGGCAATCCCCAGTCGCAGGCGGATCTCGCCCTCTTGAAAAAACTCGGACTCGAAGCCCAAAAGCCGAACCGCACCCTCCCCGCCCCCGAGGCCGAGGAATCCCGTCCGCTCGCCCCGGCGATCGCCTAGACCGGCTCCGTCCGGTCGGATTTTGAAAAACCACCGGCGAAGCCATTGGCCACGGAGACGAACCCCTCCCGCCCGATGATTGAGCGGTCGGTCGCATGAAAGGATGAAAGGATGAACTGGCGCTGCCTCCATCACCGCTTCGCCCTCGACCGGCGGGGGGAGATCATGGGGATCGTCAACACGACCCCCGACTCCTTTTCCGACGGAGGACGCTACGCCACGCCGGAATCGGCGCTCGATCACGCCCGTCGGCTCATCGCGGAAGGTGCCGCGATCATCGACATTGGCGGGGAATCGACCCGGCCCGGAGCCACCGAAGTGAGTGAAGACGAGGAAATCCGGCGGGTCTTGCCGGTGGTGAGGGCCCTCGCGGAGGAATTTCCCGGCATCGTCCTCTCCATCGACACTTGCAAGGCGGGTGTGGCTCGCGCCGCCGTTGCGGTCGGCGCCTCCATCATCAACGACGTGACCGGCTTCCGCGACGACGCCATGGTCGCGGTGGCGGCGGAAAGCGGAGCGGGTGTCGTGGTGATGCACATGCAGGGAACCCCGCGCACGATGCAGTCCGCCCCCCTCTACACCGACCTCGTCGGAGAAATCACCGCCTTTTTCAAAGATCGCTTCGCCGCCCTCACCGCAGCGGGAGCGGACCCCGAATCCATCGTCTTCGACCCGGGCATCGGCTTCGGGAAAGACCTCCGGCACAACCTCGAGATCCTGCGCCGGTTGGATCAATTTGTCGTGGAGGGACGCCCCCTTCTTCTCGGGGTCTCCCGCAAATCCTTCCTGGGAAAAATTCTCGGATCGGAGAATCTCGATGACCGGCATTGGCCGACCGTAGCGATCACCTCCCATGCCCGCGAACAGGGCGTCACACTTCACCGCGTCCACGATGTCAAGGCCAACCTCGAAGCCCTCCGCATGACCGAGGCCATCCTCCCCCCGAAAAACCGTTAAAGCGAACCAATCCAATTCGCAAAAACGCCTCAGTCAGAACGGTATTTCATTCATTATAAATCAATAGCGCAACATAATCCCCATTCCTTTTTATTGGGGGTCTGACCCCTAATTCGGAAGGGAAGGGAATGCAGGGGCGCGCGGATGACGCTTGCGGACCGCTTCCCCGCTCTTCCCCCCGCTTTGCCATGACCCTCTTTCCCGTGTAAGCTCCCCCTGTGAAGATTCTGCATCTATTCGTCTCGCCGGCTCACATCTATGTCGGGCATTACGGCGGACCGGCCGGGACGACTCCGATTGTCGAGGTCGAGGACATCGAATGTGTCGCCGGGAGCGGAATCCGGGGGGATCGCTACTTCGATCACAAACCCGATTACAAAGGCCAGATCACCTTCTTCGAAATCGAGACCCACCGCCGTCTCTGCGATCAATTTTCCGTTTCCGACAAAAGCCCGGACTGCTACCGGCGGAATGTCATCGTCGAGGGGCAGGATCTCAACGCGCTGATCGGCCGGGAATTCGAAATCCAGGGGCTGCGCTTTTTGGGAACGGAAGAGTCCAAACCCTGCTTCTGGATGGAGGAAGCCTTCGGCGAGGGTGCCGTCGAGGCCCTCTCGGGAAAAGGCGGGCTGCGGGCCAAAATCCTCGCGGGGGGCAGGCTACGGCGAGACTAACGCTCTAACGCTGACTTGCAATTTTATCCTCTTGCAACCATTCGGTGACGAGTCCGCGAAAGGCGCTCACGGCGGGGTCATCGCCCTCGCGTGACCAGACCATCACGAGGGGAATTGTCTCAGCGGGTTTCAGGGGAACGAGCCGCACGTCGTCGGTTTCCGGAGCAACACTCTCGGGCACGATTCCGATGCCGGAACCGGCTTCGACGTAGCGCAGGATCGTTCCGATCACGCTCGGGGTGTGGGCGATCCGCGGGGCGAACCCCGCCTTGGCACAGGCCGCCAGGATGGTGTCGTGGGAACCCGCCCCCTCGCGCCGGGCGAGGAGCACGATGGGCTCGTCGGTGAGCGACGACCAGGGAATCCCCTCCCTTTCCGCGAAGGGATGATCCACCGGCACCGCCGCGCAGAGTTTTTCCCGGTGCAGCAGGAGCGACTGCAAACCGAGTGCCTCGTGGGCGAGGACCGGACGGGTCAGCCCGACGGAGAGACGCCCCTTGGAGACCATTTCCCAGACCCGTTCCGGGGTGCGCTCTTCCAGCACGATGGTGACCCGCGGGTAGAGCTGATGGTAGCGCTTCAGGAGGGGACCGAGAAAGGACCGCGTCGGCGGACCGATGTAGCCGAGGCGCAGCTCCCCGACATCTCCCGAAGCGGTCCGGCGCACCTTGCGCCGGGTGTCGTCGAGATTCTCGAAAATCCGCCCCGTCTCGCGCAGAAGGACTTCGCCGCCGGGGGTGAGGCGTATCGTGCGGCGTTTGCGGTCGATCAGGAGGACACCCAATTCTTCCTCCAACTCCTGCACCGCACGACTGAGTGCGGGCTGGGCGATGTGGAGCCGCCGCGCCGCCCGGGAGTAGCTCAGCTCCTCCGCCACGGCCTGAAAATATCGCAAATGCCTGAGATCCATGGATGCCTGTACGGCATGGGTTCCGTATCAAACTTCCATTTCCGTTACAAGAGAAATGTGCTGCCGCTTCCACCCGCCCATGAAATCAACACGACATCAAATCTTGCAGTTCGGTCCTCTCGGACTATGGAATACCTGCCTGAAATGAGCCGAGCCCTTTTTCTATCCTGCTTCGCGGTCTCTCTCGAAATGTCCCTCGCCGCGGACTGGCCCCATTGGCGGGGTCCCGACCGCGACGGGATGGCCCGCGAACCGCTCCCCCGCGCCCTCCCGGAGACCCTGCCGATCCTGTGGAAACAAAACGTCGGCATCGGTTTCTCTTCGATCGTCGTGGTCGGCGACCGGATTCTCACCATGGGGAACGAAAGCGACCGGGACTCCGTCTGGTGTCTCGACGCGGCGACCGGCGAGACGCTCTGGCAGCACGCCTACGACTGCCCCCTCGATCCGCTCTACTACGAGGGCGGACCCGGCGCGACGCCAACCGTATCCGGGGGATCGGTCTACACGCTCAGCAAAAAAGGCCACGTTTTCCGACTCGATCTCGAAACCGGAACAGTGATCTGGTCGCGGGACCTGCTCGCCGATCACGAACTCGATCTGCCCGAATGGAGCTTCGCCGGATCGCCGGTGGTGGAGGACGGACGGGTCCTGCTGAACGTCGGGCGCGGCGGACTCGCCCTTTCCGAAAAAAGCGGAGAAACGCTCTGGCTCCCCGACACCGGAACCTCTGGCTACGCGACGCCACTTCCCTATTCCCGACCCGGAACCGAGGTCACCCATCTCCTCTTCTCCGCCAAATCGCTCCTCGCACTGAATGCGGAAACGGGCGAACCAGCGTGGGAATTCCCGTGGAGATGCAGCCGCGATGTCAACGCCGCCGACCCGGTCCTCGTCGGCGACCGTATCGTTCTCTCCAACAGCAACGGCACCGTCGCGTTGCGCCCCCGACCCGGGGGCGAGGCCCCCGAGATCGCCTGGGAGCAACGCGACATGAAGTGGTATTTCAATCCCGGCGTCCTCGTCGGCGGCCACCTCTACTCGATCCACGGCACCACCCATCGCCCCACCGAACTGATGTGCGTCGACGCCGGGACCGGCGAAATCGTCTGGGCCGAAGAGGGTTTCGGCAGCGGCGGACTCATTGCGAGCAACGGGCATATCATCGTCTTCGATCTCGGAAAGCTGACGATCTTCCCCGCGTCGCCGAAGGGGTTCGAACCGATGCTGGAACAGAAGATTCTCGAAGGAAAATGCTGGACCGCACCGACCCTGGCGAACGGACGCATCTATTGCCGCAATGCCGAGGGGACACTGGCCTGCGTGACCGTGCCCCAGGAGTCAGTGGCGACGCGAAACGCGGTGCCGCGGAAACTCAAGTCCCCCGCCCCAACTGGAAAAGACCCCGCTTCAGCGCCTCGGTGACGGCGTGGGTGCGGTCCTTGGCGTTGAGCTTGGCGAGGATGGATTTGACGTGATTTTTCACCGTATTTTCGGACAAAGTCAGGATTTCTCCGATCTGTTTGTTGGCCCGTCCCTCGGCGATCAGTTTCAGGATCTCGAGTTCGCGCGCGGTGAGGTGGCTGCTGTGTTCGCTCTTGGCGAGGAGCAGGGAAATCTCCGGCGGGAGGTAGCGGTTCCCCTGGCCTACCGCGCGGATCGCCCGGAGCAGTTCCGCGCTGTCCTTGTCCTTCGACAGATACCCGTAGATCCCGGCGTCGAAGACGCGGCGGACATCTTCCTCCTGCATGAAACTGGAGAGCATCAGGATCTTGTGACCGCGGAGCGCCTCGGCCACGTCGATACCGCTCATGTCGCGGAGACGGAGGTCGAGGACGATGACGTCGGGCCGGTGTACGGAAGCGAGGGAGATGGCCTCCTCGCCGCTCCCGGCTTCGGCGACAACGCTGAGGTCGGGTTCATCACTGATGAGACTGGCCAGGCCGCGTCGCACGATGAGATGATCGTCGACCAACATGACGGATAGGATGGGGGTGGATGTACTCATGAAAAATTCAAGCTCAATTCTACCGCGGGCCCCTCGCCGGGCGCGGACCGCACCGCGAGGGCGGCCCCCAGTTGCTGCGCCCGCTCGCGCATCCCCTGGAGTCCGAAGTGTCCTTCGGGGGCGCGGGCGGAGGTGGAAAATCCGCGTCCGTTGTCCTCGATGGTGATGCGGGCCCCGCCCGATGCACCCGCCAGCACCACCCGAATGCGCTCCGCGCCGCTGTGACGCAGGGCGTTGGTGACCGCTTCAAGGACGATGCGGTGGCAGGCGTAGGCCGTCTCGGGCGGCAGGTGCGATCCCTCCTCCCATCCCTCGCGCTCGGATTCGAAACGGACCTCGGCCTCCTCGCATCTCGCCTTCGCGGCCGCGAGGGTGGCGTTGGGAAAATCGAGCGTTTCCGCTCCCACCGGCACCCGCAGTCCGATGAGCGATTCCCGCGCCTCGGCGAGACTGTGATCGACCATCTCCCGCGCCGCATCGAGTTTTTCTCTCGCTTTGTCAGGATCCCCGGTGAGGTGATTCGAGACGGAGGCGAGCTGGTAGCCGACCCCGGAGAATCCCTGTGAGAGGGTGTCGTGCAACTCCCGTGCGATGCGGTTGCGCTCCTCCAGGGTGGCGTTGGATTCGATCTGTTCCTTGATCAGGGTCGTCTGTTTTTTCACCCGGCGGTTCAGGGCGAGGAGCCCGGTGAGGAAGAGCAGGGCACCGGCGGCGAGGATCAGGATCGCCATCCAGTAGCGGGTCGGAGTCCACCACGAAGGCACCGCGAGCACGTCGATGTCGGCCCGGTTCCGCACCGCGATGACCACCGAACGCACCTCCCCGCGCTCGTCGGCCTCGACGAGCTTGACCCCACGGACGCTGAGTTCGCTGCCCTCGGGCGGCAGGGCCTCGCTGACGTTCCCCGGCATGTTCACCGGCACGAGCGCTTCGTTGACCTGCAGGTTGATGAGAGTGCGGCCTTTCTCGATGAGCTTTCCGGTGAGGGTGACGAGTTGAAACGCGTGTTCGCGGGAGAGCGGCTCGGCATCGGGGATGTTCGCGATCTGGTCTCCGGGACCGTCCGCCAACGAGAGCTTGGCGTAGCGCAGCCCGACAAAATACCCTTCTGTCTCGGCCAGGCCGGTGAGGTTGACGCGGTCACCCACGACCACATTGACAGCGGAGAGGGTATTGATCCGCGCTCCGTAAGGACCGGACTGGACCACGAATGTGGAAGGTCCCTCGACGAGGGTGACGGTCCCGCTGGTCTCGACGAGCGCCTGGCGGGTCCGGCTGGAATCCCATCGTCCGATCTCATCGAGAGGGACAGGTTCGGACTCTTCCGTCTTTTCGATCACTTCGACAAACTGGTGGCGCGAGCAAATGATGTCGGAACCGATGCGCTGGCGCTGGTCGTTGAAGAGCGGAGCGCCGCTCCCTCGCAACCGCACCCACGAGCCGACCGCCTTTTCGACCCGCACGATGTCGAAGTCTTCGTTGGCGTTGCGGAAGCGGATCACGAGATCGCTCTGCCCGGTGACGAGCAGCCCGGACCCGAGGCGTTTCCCCTCTTCGAAGCGCACATCGACGAGGAGCCCCTCGAGCTCGATCCAGCGGTTGTCACCGAGTCCCGTCTGCACGAAGTCGGGTCGGAAATGGAGCGGTCGCGGCGGCGGCTTGGAACCGTTTTTGGTGATCCGGTCGATGATGACGTAGGGGCCGTAGAAGCCGCCGGTGACATTGCCTTCGATGGTGAGATCGTCCCCGATGTGAGGCAGTTGCTCGGGCGGCATCTCAAAAAAAAGCCCTCCGGAACCATCTTGTCCATCGAATCCGTCTACGAGGTGGGAGATCACGGTGACGCGAAGAGACACCGGGGGGGCCAGGCGCGACTCCTCGTAGGTCATCTTCCGGATATCCGCGATGCTGCGGAGCGGGCGCACCGAGACGGGCGGATCAAAAGCCTCGAGCCCCACCGGTATCGTCAGGAGAAAAAGCCACAGGGCGAATGAGTGCCGCCATCCCATCAGGTGGCGATCCTATCACGATTTTTCTCGTTCGGCGAATATTCAGAAACGGCTCTTGACGCCCCGGTGAGAAGACGGAGGAAGGGCTTTTTCATTTGAAGATGTTCTTGTGAACCATATTGATCGGGACGGAGGCCCGCAATCGATGAGCGCTCGAAATTTCGGGCCAGGACTCCCCCGGGGCGAGGCTTACCTTCGCCAAACGTGCTTCGGTCCTCAACCTCCTCTTCGACAAAAGGGTGGGGCGAGGCGTCCCCGCCGAGCCGATTGGGTTTACGGACGTCGTTGATCCCACGGCGGCTCACCGGGACGGTTCGCCCCACCTTCGCCAAACGTGCTTCGATCCTCAACCTCCTCTTCGGTCAAAATTCCCCCGTCGGTCCGACGGGCGGACCTGAGATAATGCCGGTCGTCGGGGAGGTTTTCATCCAAGTCTATCAAATTCGAATGAGCGCGATTTGTTTGGATTCTTCTCGCAATTGCCTTCCCCTCGCGGATTTCGGGCCATATAAGGAAAAACCGTGCAACTTCTCGCTCGATGACCCTTTTTGAGGTCGAATTCACGTTTCCTTTCCCTCACATTTGCTTTGCCTGCCGCTGGGTTCACAAATCAAATACCAACAAGGTGACGCCCTTGCTTCATGAGCGGAGAAATTTCCTGTGAATTTCTACAACAATTTTGCGCCCGGCCCCGGCAAGATCAATCTCTTCTACACTCCCGGCGTGCGCGACATCCGCGCCGACACCCACGTCTACAGCGGCTGCGAAGTGCCGCCGAACTACATCTCCATGATCGCCAAGCTCATCGTGACCGGTGCGACCCGCGAGATCGCGATCACCCGCATGATTCGTGCGCTCAAGGAATTCATCGTCCGCGGCGGCACTACACGACAAAATTATGGATTGTTCTGCAGCACGGGAACGCTCCAATACTCATTTGCGAGGGATACTCCTCGTTCCATGTCGGGGTCATCCAGTCGAGACAGGTTCACACCGAATTCCTCCTGAAGAACCCTCAATTCGGACGTTAAAATTGAAGTGGGGCCGGGAAACGGAGCCAAAGGTGAAATGAAGAATTGAGGCTGTC
>CAYLJC010000101.1:0-8330 GCA_964383345.1 uncultured Akkermansia sp.
CCCGACCCTCTTCCGAAGCCCTTTTGAACACCACACAGATCTACGAAGTGCCTTCAAGGTCTACACCCATTACCGTCTGCCCGGAGCTTTGGAAAAACTCTCCATCGGGGGTGGAATGCGCTGGCAGAGCGCCGTCAACAATATCTACTGGGCCGGAACCAGCAACATAGAGCAGGGCGGTTACGCCGTGTTTGACCTCAACGCCCAATATGAGATCACGGAGGACCTCACCGCCTCGATGGTGGTGCGAAACCTGTTGGACAAGACCTATTTCGCCAATGTCGGTTTCTATGACGGCATCTACTACGGTGAGCCGCTCAATGTGCAGGTGTCCCTGAAATACGAATTCTAACATTGTCTCTTTTTGTCCCCGGTAAGAGGGCGGTGAACGCGGATCGTTCCTGTCCTCTTTCCCACGCCTCGCTTTCCCGAAGGTTTCCTCTGGTTGTTTTTCCCCGAATGACATGACCGACTCCCCCCTGCGATACCGCCTCGCCGTTTTTTCCCGCTGTCTCGCAGGGATCGGCGGCGGATTTGTCCTCGCCCAGTTGAGCGGGGTGGTGCTGGCCTTTTCCCTGACTCGTTCCGGGGAGGAAGTGATGGATGTGGCGGCACTCGTGGGAATCCCGGTTTTTATCGTCTCGGTGCTCTGGGTTTTTTCCTGCGGAAACGCCTGGCGGGCCTGGGCGGGCATCGGAGTTCCCCTGCTGGTGCTCGCTGGCCTGGTCTGGAACTTTTATGGGAAGTGAGAAGAACGGGTTCTCCGCGAAAGCTTCCGGAGAGGCGGGCGGAACCTCGTGCGGCGAATGAAACGAACCTTCCGACTTTCGATGCGCTGGCTCCACACCTGGGTGGGGCTGCTTCTGGGCTGGTTGATCTACGTGATTTTTGTCACGGGCACCGCCACCTACTATCGCCACGAAATCACGAAGTGGATGCAACCCGAAGCCGGGAGCCGACCCTCCGGCATCGAGTCGTTGGAGGAGGGGCTCGATCTCTTGGAGCGGATCGCCCCCGGGGCGGACCATTTGAGTGTGGACCTGCCCGCGGACCGACTCGATCACGTCCTCGTGGGCTGGCGGGGGGAGAAAGGCGGGCGGTTCGAGAGGGCGGTGATGGGGGACGGGAACACTCCCCTGGCCCGCGATTCGAAGGGCGGGGATTTTTTCTATCGGTTTCATTTCGAACTGCAGTTGCCCTTCCCGTGGGGGCGCTATCTCGCGGTGATCGCGGCGGGTTTCATCGTCATCGCCCTGATCAGCGGAGTCATCACCCATCGCCGGTTTTTCGCCGATTTTTTCACCTTCCGTCCCCGCGGGGGGAGCTACCGGGCGATGCTGGACATGCACAATGTCTCGGCGGTGGTGGCCCTGCCCTTTTACCTGATGATCAGCCTTTCGGGCCTGCTGATTTTCCAATATATGATCTTCCCCTGGGTGGATGACGCGGTGGCCTTCGCGGCCTCATCCAAGGAGGCGGAAACCTCCGCGACCTCGTCCGTGGAATCAGCGGGAGAGACTGACAAAAAAGGAGCTCGAGAAGAGGACAGAGGTGGCGCACCGGACCGGGAGGCGATCCTTGCGATGGCGCGAATCGCGGCGGAGAAGTGGGGAGGGGAACAAGAGATCGCCCGTTTCTCCTTTCGTGGCCGGGGCACGGAATCGGCGGAAATTTCGTTTGCGCGCGCGCCGCACCACGGGGGAATCTCCCTGCCGAAATACCAAGCCATCGACTTTGACCCGGCCACCGGAAGGGAAAAAATCCCGCAGGCGGACTCCGCCGCCGCATCCGGAGAAGAGGAGGCGTCTCCGGGAATTTTCTCTCGGATTCGTTCCGGATTCTACGGTCTGCACCTCGCCCGCTTTGCTTCTCCCGGACTCCGTTTTTGCTTTTTCTTCATGGGATTGCTCGGTTCGGTTCTGACGGCTTCGGGCCTGCTCCTGTGGACGCTCAAGCGGAGCAACGATTATCGCAAGTCGGGCGGGAAAATGATCTCTTTCCGACTCGTGGAAATTCTCAACATCGCCGCGATCACCGGAGTTATTGTGGCCATCGGGGCTTTTTTCTGGGCCAACCGGCTCCTCCCTGCGGGGAGCGAAGGAAGGGCCGACCTCGAAGTCCAATGTTTCCTCTGGGCTTGGGCGGCAACCCTCGGACACGCCCTCCTGCGGCCGTCCCGCAAGGCTTGGGTGGAGCAATTGTATGTTGTTGCGGGGCTGTTCTTTTTGCTGCCCGCACTCGATTTCGCCCTTGATTCCACCTTCACCCGGGAGGCGCTCCGCACGGGGGATACGGCGTATCTCGGCTGCCTCGCGGCGTGGGTCCTGATCGGGGTCCTCTCCGCCTGTATCGCTCGCCGCCTCGTCGGAGTGTGGGAGAAAAACGGAGGAAAAAAGCAGCCCTCAACATGATGAATCCCATGGTCCTGGCATCGGTGTTTTTTGTCTTCGGCGGACTGATCGCGCTGGCCGTTTCCCAGCGAACCCATCAGTCTTCGGCCTTTGGCTCCCCGCTCACCCGGACACGCGAAATTCTCTTTCGCGGCGGCGGAACTTTCCTCCTTCTCCTCTCGACCGGATTGTGGATGCAGCACTACGGAGTCTCCATCGGCCTGGTCGCCGCCTTCACCGGGATCGCGCTGGCGGCAGTGATCGTGGCCCTGCTCCTCTTCCGCATTCCCCGGATCCTGCCGTGGATCGGTTGGGTGGCTCTGATAGCAGGCCTCCTCGCCGGGCTGTGGGCCTGATAGGGGCGGGCGGGGGAGCGGAGATTCGTCTCAGCACACTGAAATACGCTTTGCAATGCGCGAATCCACCTTGTCAGCGATACGGAAGAGCGGGTTTGGCTACCGGGAGCCGACAGCGACCGGATTCGTGTGAACAGGAGGCGACAGGACCAGACGGAGGAGAGTCCGGTATGGCCTATCGAGGTCATCCGCCTGGATGATTCCAAGGGAGAGGGGACGACGGAAGGGGAGTCGATCCCCGCATTCTCTCCGATCCGTATCCGCCCGGGGGAGTCGGCGAACTTCCTCTTGAGATACTTCCCCGACGCGCAAAGCAGATTCAAAACGCTGCCCCGGGAAGGATTGCCGTTCGACCTGGAGTCGTGGCGCATCGGGGTAATTCTCCGGCTGTCCCGGCCCGACTCGGATGAAAGGGTAGTCTATCATTCTTACATCATTGGATCCCGCGCCAAATAACCAGGAAACGGTCAGAACCGAATACCGGGTATACGTGTGGCCGAAATTTTTCCTTCCCATGGGGAGGGATGGCAGCCCATACTCTTCCCCGAATCCACCCGCTACGGTCATGAAGCAAACTCTCTCCACTCTCGCCACTCTCACCCTTCTTTGGCTGACTTCTTTCGCCGGTGCCGCCGACCGGCCCAATGTGCTGTTCCTCATCTCGGACGATCTCAACAACTACCTCGGCTGCTACGGCGATCCCCGTGCCAAGACACCGAACATCGATGCGCTGGCCGCCCGCGGAGTGACCTTCGAGCGGGCCTACTGCACCTTTCCCCTGTGTGGTCCGAGCCGCAACGCGATCCTCACGGGTCTTTATCCGAACAGCAACGGCATCCTCACCAACTCACAGATCTTCCGCCAGACGATCCCCTCGCACCACAGCCTCTCCCAGGCCTTCCGCCTGGAGGGCTATTTTGCCGCCCGCATCGGCAAGCTCTATCATTACAATGTGCCGAAGTCCATCGGGAGTGATGGGCACGACGATCCCGCTTCGTGGGAGCTG
Organism: uncultured Akkermansia sp.; assembly: GCA_964383345.1. Taxonomy (GTDB): domain Bacteria; phylum Verrucomicrobiota; class Verrucomicrobiia; order Verrucomicrobiales; family DEV007; genus Arctic95D-9. The sequence continues at coordinate 3,753 of CAYLJC010000101.1, forward strand.
GAACTCAATCCCGCCGGAGTCGACAGACTGGAGGAGGAAAAGGATATTTTTACGCTGCGACAGGGCAGCTTCGGGGGCACCCTGAGCTGGTACGCCTCGCCGCAAAGCGATGCATTTCACACGGACGGAATGCTCGCGGCGGATGCGGAGTGGGTGCTGGAACGCTGCGCCGGGGAAAAGGAGCGCCCCTTCTTTCTGGCGGTGGGATTTTTCCGTCCTCACACGCCCTACGTTGCGCCGGAAGATCCCTATTTCGGCTGGTACCCGGAAAAGGAGATGCCTCTTTTTCCTGCCATTGACAAAAACCCGCCCACCGTGCCCGCCGCCGCGCTCGCCAGTTACAAGAAGGAGCAGGATCAGCTCACCGACGAGTTGCGCCAAAAATGTGTCCAGGCCTACTACGCGAGCATCAGTTTCATGGATGCCCAGGTCGGGCGGGTCGTGGCGGCGCTGGATCGCCTCGGCCTCGCGGAAAATACGATCATCGTTTTCACCAGTGATCACGGGTATCACATGGGCGAGCACGGGCTGTGGCAAAAACTGAGTCTTTTCGAGGGCAGTGCGAGGGTTCCGCTCCTCATCGTGGCCCCCGGAGCGGGGCGGGGGACGGTGGTGCGGGAACCGGTCAGCCATATCGATCTCTACCCGACCCTCACCGCCCTGGCGGGGGTCAGGGCCCCCGCGAATTTGCAGGGGCAGAACCTCGCGCCCATGCTCCGGGACCCCGAGGCAAAGGGACGCGGATGGGCGCTCACCCAGGTCGTGCGGGGCCGGGGAGGCAAGGCGGGAAAAGCGGGAAAAACAAAAGCCGGTGCGGCGAAGCAAAAAGGAGCCGGACCCAACCGCTTCTTTGGGTACAGCCTCCGCACCCCGCGCTACCGCTACACCGAGTGGGACGAAGGGGGAGAGGGCAGCGAACTCTACGATCACGAGAGAGACCCCGGCGAGCTCGTCAACCTCGCCGGCCAGGCCGAACACGCCGCGACGGTGGCGGAACTCAGCAAAACCCTGCGCGAGGCGGCGGCGGCCACTTTTCCCGCCGACGGGATCACTCCGCCGATCAAACAAGGCCCGCTCTGGGCACCGAATCTCACGGACCCGTGATCGGGCGGAAGAGGCTGCTCCCCTCTTTTTTCCCGCGTTTCCCCTTTCCCGTTCCGTCGTGGTATCCCATGAAAATCCATCTCACGAATCTCATGAAAATCACAAACCTCCTCTTTGCGTTCCTGGCCGGGTTCGCCGGACTTTTTTCGACCGTGCCGCTCCCCGCCGCGCCCGCCGAAAAACCCAACATCCTTGTTGTTCTCGCGGATGATCTCGGATACGGGGACATCACCTGCAACAATCCCGGGTCGAAAATTCCGACTCCGAACATCGACCGCATCGCAAAGGAAGGGATGCGTTTCACCGACGGGCACAGCTCTTCCGCGGTCTGCACTCCGACCCGCTACAGCCTGCTCACGGGGCGCTACCACTGGCGCACGCATCTCCAGAGCGGTGTCCTCGGCGGATTTTCCCGCCCTCTGATCTCGGAGGGTCGCCTCACCCTGGCGAGCTATTTGCGCGATCAGGGCTACCACACTTCGTGCATAGGGAAATGGCATCTCGGAATGGAATGGCCGCTGCGGGGAGGCGCGGTGGCGGATGACGGGGGCGATTTCAGCAAGCCTTTCGCGGACGTGTCTCTGGTCGATTACACCTCTCCGATCCGGCGGGGGCCGGTGGACTGCGGTTTTGACAGCTACTACGGCATCAGCGCCTCGCTCGACATGTTTCCCTATGTCTGGATCCGGGACAGGCTGCCGACGGAGGTGGCGAGCGTGGAAAAAGCGTTTCATCGTCCGGGACCGGCCGGACCGGATTTTGAAGCGGTCGAGGTGCAGCCGGGGATCACCGATCATCTCCTCGCGACGATTCGGGAGTGCGCCGTCGAGGCGAAGGCGGGCCGACCGTTTTTTGCCTACGTCGCGCTGGCCTCGCCCCATACGCCCATCGTGCCGACGCCGGAGTTCCAGGGCAAAAGCGGGATCAACGCCTACGCCGATTTTGTTCTCCAGATCGACGCGGACATCGGGCGCATCCTCGCGGCGCTGGAAGAGGGTGGCATCGCGGACGATACCCTCTTGCTGTTCACCTCTGACAACGGCTGTTCGCCGCAGGCAAAATTTCCCGAGCTTCACGCGGCGGGTCACCATCCGAGCCACCATTTTCGCGGTCATAAAGCCGATCTCTACGAAGGCGGTCACCGGGTTCCTTTTCTGGTGCGCTGGCCCGCGAAGGTGGAGGCAGGTACGGTTTCCGATCAATTGCTGGGGCAGTTTGATTTGCTGGCGACGGTGGCGGATCTCCTGGGAAATTCCCTCCCGGAAAATGCGGGCGAGGACAGTGTTAGTTTCCTGCCGGCATTGCTCGGTGAGGCGACCGGACCGATCCGCGACAGTCTCGTGAGCCAGTCGGTCAACGGCAGTTTTGCGATACGGGACGGGTCGTGGAAATTGTTGCTCTGCCCCGGTTCGGGCGGCTGGAGCGCTCCGCGGCCGGGTGTGCATGACACCAGCGGCCTGCCCGATTTCCAGCTTTACGATCTCTCGGTCGATCCGGGGGAAAAAAACAATCTTGTGGCCAATCATCCCGGGCGGGTCGCCAAGATGAAAGCGGCGATGGAAGAGGCGATCGATCGCGGACGCACCACGGCGGGGCCGGACCTGCCAAACGATGTCGAAATCGTCCTGATCAAACCGCTCCCGAAGCCGAAAAGAAACGGCAAGGCAAAGAAAACAAAAACGAAGTGACGCTCCCCGAGACGTCACCCATAAAGACTGACAAAGACAAATAAAATCCGGTTTATGGACTTGTCATGACCTCCCGCATCAGGGCGGTGCTGGCATTGCCTCCGCTGAGAATCACCGCGACCCGTTTTCCCCGCCAGTGTTCCTGCTGTTTTTTCAGGGCGGCCCAGGCGAGCGCGCCGGACCCTTCGGCGAGGTTGTGGGTTTTGCAGAGAAGATCGCCCATTGCGTCGAGGGCTTCGTCATCGCTCACCGTGAGGATGTCGTGGGCGTGTTCCCTGATGAGGGCAAGGGCCTCGCGGTGGGGCGTCTTGCAGGCGACTCCCTCGGCGACGCGGGTGCTGCTGGATTGCTCGACAAATTCCCCCTGACGGAAGGACAAGGCGTAGGCCGGGGCGTGTGCGGAGACCACTCCGATGAGTTTGGTGTTGAGATGGAGGGCTTTCCGCGCCGCCACCAGTCCGCAGAATCCCGAGCCGAGTCCGATGGGGACAAACACGGCATCGAGGTCGGCGACGGCCCGGAACAGTTCGAGTCCGTAGGTGGCGACACCGCGCACCAGCCAGGGATGGAAAGAAGGCACCGCGTGGAGTCCCTCGCGGACGGCGAGTTCACGGGAAAATTCGAGGGCTTCCTGAAATTCGTTGCCGTGCTCGATGATTTCGGCCCCGAGGGCACGCATCGCCTCGTTTTTTTCCGGATTGTTCCCGTGCGGCACCACGATGACCGCGCGGAGACCGTTCTCGCGTGCGGCGAAGGCGATGGATTGTCCGTGGTTGCCGGTGGTGGCGGCGATGACTCCGGCGACATCGGGATCGCGACGTTTCAGTTCATCGAGGTAGACGAGACCGCCGCGCAGTTTAAAGGCACCGACAGGGCTGTGGTTCTCGTGTTTGACCCATACCTGGAGACCGAGGTCCGCTTCGAGGAGGGGCCAGCGGTAGCTCGGGGTTTTAGGAAAGTGCGGACGGATCAGCGATTTCGCCGCTTCGATCTCGCTCAGGGTGGGGAGGATCTCCATGGGATACTGTTGCAGCGAAATCGGAGCGGGATCAAGGCCGGGAAACTTTCGTGGAAGAGGCGGACGCAATATCGTCCGGAGGCGCGAAGCAAGGTTGACGCGGGGCCTCTCCGGGAAGACGCTGCCGCACTCATGAATTGGATAACCGCCCACGACTTTGAAGACCTCCGCTATGAAACCTCGGAGGATGGACAGATCGCCAAGATCACGATCAACCGGCCCGAGGTGCGCAACGCCTTTCGCCCGCAGACGGTGCAGGAAATGCTGGTGGCCTTTGAACTGGCGCACGAGGATCCCGGTGTCGGGGTGATTATCCTCACGGGAGAAGGGGAACTCGCTTTTTGCTCGGGCGGCGACCAGAAGGTGCGCGGCCACGCCGGTTACGTCGGCGCGGACGGGGTTCCCCGGCTCAATATTCTCGATGTGCAGAAAAAAATCCGTTCCCTCCCCAAGCCGGTCGTGGCGATGGTGGCGGGTTACGCGGTGGGCGGAGGCCATGTTCTCCACGTCGTCTGTGATCTCACGATCGCGGCGGACAACGCCATCTTCGGGCAGACCGGACCGAAAGTCGGTTCCTTTGACGGCGGACTCGGATCGAGCTATCTCGCCCGTATCGTCGGCCAGAAAAAAGCCCGCGAAATCTGGTATCTCTGCCGCCAGTACGACGCGCGGCAGGCCCTGGAGATGGGACTCGTCAACACCGTCGTGCCCCTCGCGCAATTGGAGGGGGAGACCGTGAAATGGTGCCGTGAGATGCTTGAACATTCC
>CAYLJC010000102.1:0-8301 GCA_964383345.1 uncultured Akkermansia sp.
CAAGCATGGCCCCTGCGAGTCCCAAAGCTGCGGCCACCGCACGCCCCTGATGACCACACCTGTGATCGCCATCAAAACCCTGACGGTAAAACACTGGCCGGATTTTGAATGCGACTGCGGCGGCACCTTCGATGTCGAGTGCTTCCCCGTGCGCATGGCACCCGATGCCTCGCTTGTCGTGGCGGAAGGCGAAACCCCGTTCGCCAGCATGAACGCGCGCGGGGAATTCACCTGCCCGCACTGCGGCAAGCTCCACACGGACCGGGCGGGCCGGACCAAGGGCGAATCCATCAGTCTGGGAGGCAAGGCCAAAAACAAGAAGGTCGATCTCACCCTGCTCATGCACCCCGACTGGATGAAGGGCTGCGGGCCGAAGGATGACGAAGGCCAAACCTTGGGCGGTTCGGCCACCGATGAGGTCGATGCCACCGTTCGCTGGTATCGGGAACGGGCGAAAACGCTGCGTCTCGTGGAGGTGCGCGGAGCCTTGCCGGAGTCGGTCACTTGTACAGAGACAGGAGTCACCTTCTCAACCGGGAAGGAAGGTGGCAATGTTCCTAAGCGTTCCACCTTCGCTTGTCAGGAACCGACCTGCGGCAGGCAACAGGATGTTCTCGGCAGCATCAAGAAATCACAAAAAACTGGCCCGAAAGCTCCCTACGTGATTCAAGCCTACAGCGAAAAACGTTCGCAAGAAGGTCATCCTTACAACGGTCGATTCTTCGCCAAGGCGGAAGCCACCGACCGCTATGAACAGGCCTTGCACGAATGGACGCAGCGATCCGAAGACGATTTGAAAGAGCTTTGGCCGCGCAGCGAACTGCCTTATGGCTTCATGACCCACAAACTTAATGGAGGAATTCCGAACCATGGCTACACTCATTGGTGGAAAATGTTCAACCCGCTTCAGCTTTTGGTTCATGCCCAATTCCTGAAATGTCTTCTCTCCCGGAAAGGATATTCCGTGGCCGCTCTGGAAGGCGCGATTGGAACCTTTCAGCAGTATCTCAGAAATCAAAACCAGTTCACCATTTGGAATCTTAAGGCTGATCAAATGGAGCCAATGTTTTCAAATAACAATTTTCACCCTAAATCAACTTCAGTAGAAAATAACGTTTTTCACAACTTGGGACGTGGTAATTGGCAGTCCAGTTCAAGTGGTGTGTTGGAAGGTTTGGAATGGACCCAAAGAACCACTGAACTGGTGGCGAAAGTGGATTTGGAAAGAAACTCCGCTGATATCGCAGACGGAATTTCAGGAAAAAGCATTTCCGTAACCACCGAGGATAATCTTCCTCCCGGAACCCGAGTCTTCTGCCAGTCATCGACGGAATTGGCCCAATATGAAACCGACTCCGTCGATCTCGTCATCACCGATCCCCCCTTCGGCGGGCTTCTCCACTACTCGGAACTCTCCGATTTCTTCTACGTCTGGCTGCGGCTTGCCCTGAAGGATCGTTACCCGGAACACTTCAGCTTGGAATACACCCCGAAGGCACTGGAAGCCGTCGCCAACAAAGCGCGGCAGGAAGACCCGGATGCGTTCTACCGGGAAATCCTGACCGACTGCTGGCGGGAGGCCCATCGGGTGCTCAAGCCCGGCGGCTTGCTGGCTTTCACCTTTCACCACAGTGCGGACGAGCCATGGGTGGATGTGCTGGAGAGCCTTTTCAACTCCGGGTTCTATCTGGAAGCCACCTATCCGATCCGCAGCGACGAAACGAAAGGCTCGGGGGAGTTCGGCTCCAAGCAAATCGAATACGACATCATCCACGTCTGCCGGAAGCGCAGGCAAGACCCCGCCCGCGTGAGTTGGGCGCGCCTGCGCCGCCGGATCATGGAAGACGTCCGCCAGTTGAAGGACATGCTGGAGCAGCACCAGAACGCTGGCCTCCCCGAAGCGGACCTGAAGGTCATCAAGCGCGGCAAGGCGCTGGAATACTAGTCCCAGCACTACGGGCAGGTTTTCGTGGAACAGGGGCGCGGGTTCACGCTTCAGGAGGCTCTGGTTGGCATCAACCAGCTCATCGACGATGAAAGCGAGCAATCCGCCGATGCTCCGCCCGTGAGTGCCGAGGCCTTTTCGCGGCAGTTCCTCCGCATCTTCCGCAAAACCGACGAAGTGCCGAACGACCAGCTCCAGAAATTTCTGCGCGGAACCGGCATGTCTCCGGCGGATTTCGAGAAACGCGGCTGGTGCAAGAAGACAGGTAGAATTTTCCGCATGGTCGATCCACTGGACTGGGCGAAGCAATGGAAAGGCCTCAACCGCAAGGGCATGGCCCGCGATCTGGATCAGACCTTGTTCCTCATCGGTGCGAGCTATGCCGACAGCGGCATCAAGGTCTGGGACACTTTGAACAGCCAGAATTTCAAACACCACCCCGCCATCCCGGAACTGCTGGTCTGGTTCGTCAAAGACGGACCCAGCCAGACGGTGAAGGAAGCCGCCTATCGGGCGCAGCGTCTTTACGAAGACTGGATGGACCGCAACAAGCCGCAAGTGCAGGCCGTCCAGGAGGAGTTCGATTTCGGCAACGACCAAGCGGCATAGGGAATGAAGAACAATCTGAACGATTCCGAAATCTGGACCCGGCGCGGCGTCTCCGTCATCTGGGACGCTCCGACGGTGGCGAAGCTCGGGAGTATGGCTAGGGCACTCTCCCTACGCCAGTGGTTCCGCTGGCAGGCGGAAGGCTGGCCGGAACGGGAGGCCTATTACACCGGCAGGGACGAACGGGCCATCGTGGTCGCGGGACTCGACGCTGCCTTGGACTCGATGACTCCCGAAGCCGCCACGGAATGGATGCAGGGCAAGCTGCTGGCAGCCATTCGCGAATTCCAGGCGGAAGTCGCCGGTGGTGGGCAGGAAGCCGCTTTGATCTTCTGGATGGTGAACCGCAAACGCTTCGAATACCGGCGGGCCGAGGACGCCGTAATTTGGAAAGCCGGACCGGGTCATCACGGGCAGATCATTCCCATCAGCCACTGCATTTGGAACGGTGCCCAGCGCGACATCGCCCGGATCGTGCCCATGGACTGCGACGATCAGGAAAACGGCATCGGCATCTTTCTCCAGCGGGTGTCATGAGGGCCGGTGCCCCAGAATCCCTCGACCCGGGCCAGCGAGTCACTCATCGCGACTATGGCGAAGGTGTGGTGATGGCCTTGGTGAGCGATGGATTCGCCCGTTGCTTCTTCGCTTCCGGAGAGCGTCAGGTGCCGGTGGTTTCGCTGGCACTGTTGCGGGATCGAACGGAGGAAATCATCCGCCACACGCGGGGCGAACCGGGCCGCAACCGGCGGGCTTGGCTTTCATATCTCGCCCATCGGCTGCCTCTATTGGACAGCGCGGCCAGCCTGACCTCGGCTCGAATCGATCTTCTGCCTCATCAGGTGGTGCTGGTCCACCGGGTGGCGACCAGTTCGCCCCGCCGCTTTCTCGTGGCCGATGAAGTGGGACTTGGCAAAACCATCGAAACCGCGCTGATTCTACGGGAACTTGCCAGCCGGGGCGAGATGACACGCGCGCTCATGGTCGTACCGGCCGGATTGGTCAACAACTGGCACCGCGAACTGAACGAAGTCTTCAACCTGAACTTCGAAATTTTCGGTCGCGAGGGCGACGTGAGCGACCGCCGCTCCAACGCCTTCGCCAAACATAATCTACTCATCGGCAGCATCGACACGCTGAAGCTCAAAGAACGTATGAAGCGTCTGGAGGAGGCACCGGACTGGGATTTGATCGTGTTTGACGAGGCACATCACCTCACCGCCTATCAGGCGGGCAGCAAGGTGAAGAAAACTCTGAATTACAAACTGGGTGAATTGTTGAAGCGGAAATCGCGCGACTTGATTCTCCTCTCCGCCACTCCGCACCAAGGCGACCATTTCCGCTTCTGGATGCTTGTGCAGTTGCTGGACCCCACCTTGTTCCAGGATGCTCAAGAAATGCTGGAAAAGCGCTACAGGCTCAACTCCGTAGTAGTCCGCCGCACCAAGGCGGACGCCTGCAAGCCCGATGGCTCGCCGCTCTTCGCCCGCCGCTGGGTGCATACCGAGAGCTTCCTGATGTCCCCGGTGGAGAATGTATTCTACAGTGCCCTGACCGACTACCTCGCGGAAGGTTTCGCCCTGGCGAAGCGCCAGGGAGGCAAGGGAATTGCGTTGGGGTTCGTAATGACGATCTTCCAGAAGATTGCCGCTTCCAGCTTCGCGGCGGTGAGCCGCACTCTGCGCCGCCGTCTCATCGCGCTCACCGTGCATGAGGGCATTCTCTTCGACAGTGAGCACGAAGTGGAAAAGCGCAACCAGACCTGGCAGGAGGCACGAGAATTGATCCGTGCCGAGCATGGTTTGCCAGACGACCAGATGGGCGATGCCGAATGCGACCGGATTCTGGCGGACATCCGCCGCAAGCTGCTCAAGAAGTTCCAAGAAGAGGACCTGGCAGCGGGTGCCGATGACCATGCTTCGGAATCTATGCTGGAAGCGGCGGCGAATTCGGCGGTTACCTCGGTAAACGTGGCCCTACCCGAAGAGCGAAACATGATTCGTAGCGTGCTGGCGGTCTTTCCCCAGGAACTGGAAAGCAAGGTGCAGAAGCTGCTCGGAGCAATGGATATCCTGTGGAAGGAAAATCCTCAGGAGCGGATGGTTATCTTCGCCACCTATCTCGGCAGCGTGGAGATGCTGGCCGCCTGCATCGAGCATTACTTCCCCGACAAAGGGGTCGTGGTGCTACGCGGCGGCGACCACGGATCCAAGGCGGCAGCGGAAAAGCGTTTCAAGCAGGCGGACGGCCCCCGCGTCATGATCTGCACGGCGGCGGGCCGCGAGGGGATCAATCTCCAGCACGCCCGGATTTTGTTTAATTTTGACCTCCCCTTCAACCCAATGGACATGGAGCAGCGCATCGGACGCATCCATCGTTACGGGCAGCAGAACACGGCGCAGGTGTATAACTTGGTGCTCTCCGACACGATCGAGGGCAGTATTTACCTGATGCTGGAGGACAAGCTGAAGGCCATCGCCGAGACGTTGGGCAAGGTGGACGAACGCGGCAACGTGGCGGAAGATCTCCGCTCACAAATTCTGGGGCAGCTTTCCGAGGGCATCAATTACCAGAAGCTCTACGCCGAGGCGCTGCGGGATCCGAAGCTGAAGAGGACGGAAGTGGAGCTTCAAGCGGCTTTGGAAAATGCCAGTGAAGCCCGGACCGCCGTCTTCGAGCTGTTTCAAGACCTCGACGGCTTCAGTTTGGACGACTACGAACCCTTGTCCCATATCTCCAAGGATGTGCAGGTATTGACCGACTTCGTCCGCTGCGGAGCGGAAGAGGAAGGACTGAAATTCGTACCTCTCGGCCCCGGTGATTTCCGCCTTGAAACGCCCGAAGGAAAAACAGTGGTCGCCTTCACCCCCGACCGCAAGCGGGCGCAGGACAATCCGGGTCTGGAACTCCTCGGCCTCGATCATCCGAGGGTGGTGGAGATGCAGCGGCGATTCTTCCAACTGCCGCCGTCTGAAATCGGCATCCGAGTGGAAAGCCGCGACGGCCGTCAGGGCTGTTTGACGATTTGGAAAGTCGAAACCGAAGGAGCGGACCGCCAGCGAAAGACGAAGCTCATCACCATTGCCGTCGGAAAGGACGGAGAACGGATTCCCACATGGGAACACCACCCCGAGAAGCTGTATCAAGCTGCGCCGGTGGAACATACCAACGCCGCCGCTGGCATCGAATTTTACCGAAACACACTCGATCCCGTCCTCCAAAGAGAACTCGGTCAGAAGGGCATCCTATCCTCTTTATCCGGCAGCTACCGTGTGGATCTGGTGGCATTCGTTGATTGCTCTTAAGCAAGTCCGGCTGTCTTCGGGTTCGATAACGTTCCCACCTTGGCTTGCATGAACAATGGAAACCCACACCTTGCCTTTCATGCCTTGACAAGGGATTTATCCGAAGCAGTCCCGCTTGTGATGGCCTTGTCCGCCAAGCTTTTGAAGTGTGCTCCGAAATCTTCATCGGTTTCCAGCACCGTGAATCGACCCGCCTCGATGTCGTCGATTCCTCGCTGCACGGCGGTGCGCAGTTCCTTCCGCCTCAGGGCGTGTTCGGTTTCGCGCTCTTCCACCAAGCGCAACCCTTCACGCAATACTTCGCTGACGTTCTGGTATCGGCCTGCGGAAACCAGTTTCTCCACAAAGGAAGCCTGATGATCGGTAATGACGACGTTACGTGTGGGCATGGTTTCTCTCCGGCGGGTCAATTGGCAGATTATGCCATCTTACCCGATTCGCGGTCAACCGTCAAATCGAGGCGGGAATCCTTTGAACCCTTCGCATCCCCGCGCCCGGCCTCCGGGCGAAATGAGCGACCCGCCCCGCTTGACGGTTCGCGTCGGGTCGCTATAGGTTAGCCGTCCGGCGGCCTGGAGGTCGTTTGGTTTTTTTCGCTCCTTTTTTCGCCTTCTTTGACATGTCCGAACCGCTCTCTGGAAAAACAGCCTTCATCTCGGGTGGATCCCGCGGGATCGGCCGCGCCACCGCGCTGAAACTCGCGGCGGCGGGCTGTGATGTCGCGATTTTGTACTACAACAGCCACGAGGAATCCGAGGCGGTCTGCGATCTGATTCGCGGAATGGGACGCCGCGCTCTCGCGGTCCAGGCCGATGTGAGCAACCCCGGCAGTGTCGAGGAGGCTTTCGTCGAATTCCAAAAGGAGTTCGATCGCGTCGATTTCGTGATCAGCAACGCCGCTCTCGGGGTGTTGAAACCGGCTCTGGAGATGAGTTTGAAGCATTTCCGCCGCTGCATGGAGACCAACGCCCTCGCGCTCAATACGCTCGCCCAAAACGCGGTTCCGATGATGGATGCGGGCGGGTCCATCATCGGTCTGACGAGCCTGGGATCGGAGCGGGCCATCCCGAACTACACCTTTATCGGGGCTTCCAAGGCCGCTCTCGAAGCGCTCGCGCGCGGTCTCGCCCAGGAGCTCGGGCCGCGGGGCATCCGGGTCAACTGCGTCAGCGCCGGGGTGGTCGATACGGACGCGCTGAAACATTTCCCCAACCGGGAGCATCTCCTCGCGGAGTACGAGACCCGCACTCCGTTGGGGCCGACGCTCTCGCCCGAACAAGTCGCCGATGCGATCTACCTGCTTTGTCTCCCCGAGGCGGCGATGATCACGGGACACACCCTTTTTGTAGACGGAGGCTACGCGATTTCCGGATGAGCGAGGGCACCGAAACAAGGGAAGCGATGAGCGCTCCCGACGACGGTCTGGCCGGGCGCAACGCTCTCGTCACCGGCGGCAGCCGCGGGATCGGCCGCGCCATCGTGGAACGCCTCGCCGCGGCGGGGATGGACGTGACCTTCACCTATCTCGGCAATGAAACCGCCGCCAACGAGCTGGTCGCCGCCCATCCGGATCTGAAAATCACGGCGGTTCGCGTCGACGCTCGCGACAGCGAGGCGGCCCGCCGTTGTGTCGAGGAACTCGTCGAGCGGGTCGGCACTCTCGATGTTCTCGTCAACAACGCCGGGGTCATTCGCGACAATCTCCTGCCCCTGCTGGAGGACGACGATCTCCGCGAGGTGTTTTCCACCAATATCGAGGGCGTGTTCCACTTTTGCCGGGCGGCGGTTCCTTTCATGATGTCGAAGCGCTACGGCCGCATCGTCAACATCAGTTCCGTCTCGGCGGAAAAAGGCGGGCGCGGCCAGAGCAATTACGCGGCGAGCAAGGGGGCGATCAATTCTTTCACCAAGGCCCTCGCGGTGGAAGTGGGTCGCCGTGGCATCCGGGTCAATGCGGTCGCACCGGGGGTGATCGAGACGGAAATGTCGAAGGAAGTGCGCGATCTGGCCGGTGATGAAATCATTTCCAATATCGTTCTGAGGCGTTATGGTCTGCCCTCCGAAATTGCGAACGCCGTCTGGTTTCTCAGTTCCGACCTGGCGAACTACATCACCGGGCAGGTCCTGGGCGTGGATGGCGGCTTTAAAATGTAACAGAAATGAGTAACCAAGACATCAGTAAGGATGCCATCGAGGCGATCTATCCGAAAGTGGCCGAAATTATCGCCGACGCCCTCGGCTGTGACGAAGAAGACGTGCAGCCCGAATCTTCCCTGATCAACGACCTCGACGCCGAGTCGATCGATTTTCTCGATATTGTTTTCCGTCTCGAAAGGGAGTTCAAAGTGAAGATTCCCCGGGGCAAGGCGATCGAGGAAGCCCGCGGCGAACTGAGCGAAGAGGAGTTTGAGCAGGGGGGGATCGTCACCGACGCCGGTGTCG
>CAYLJC010000103.1:0-8226 GCA_964383345.1 uncultured Akkermansia sp.
CAGACGAGGCGGTAGACCGGCTCGGCGAAGGCCATCGACTCGCGCAGATTGAGAGCCCGGCGGAGACGACGATCGAAAAAATCGGGATCGAGATCCTGCTTGCGACGCGAGATGCGGCGGGCCACGATCTGCGAATCGGGATTGTAAATCGCCGACCCCAGCGGACGGTCGCGAAAATCCTTCAGCGAGATGACATCGCCCGGTTTGGGTTCGCCGAAAATTTTCTCCACCTCGCTGGAATAGACCCAGTCGTGGCCGTGAAAAATGCGGGAACGAGGTCTGATAACGAGTCCGGCCATAGTGCCGCCGATCCTCGCCCACAAAAGCGCCGCCGTCAAAAGACCATCCAAGAGCGTCGCTCCGCCGATCCCACCCTCTTCACTCCGCTTGCCGCTTGCCACACCCGCTCCGGGATTGCCCCTCTTTTGACCCGTTCCACTAAAGTGAAGTTCCCTCAATGCGTACCCTGACGCGACCGTTTCCAGGCGTAATCTCCAATAACGGCCCATGCGCGGACTCCTCTCCATCTCCATTTTGCAAATCCTGCTGGCAGCCACCGCGCCGATCTCTTCTCGTGCCGAGGGGAAACCGGACCTGCAGCACCATCCCGGCAAGGCCATTTACCAAAAGCTCTGTCTCGATTGCCACGGTCCCGACGGCAAAGGCGTCAAAGACAAAGCCGACGATCCCCTCGAGGGCAGCCGCACCCTCGAATCCCTCGCCGGTCGGATCGAACGCACCATGCCCGAAGGGGACGAACACCTCTGCGTCGGCGAAGAGGCCAAATCCGTCGCCGCCTACATCTACGATGCCTTTTACTCCGTCGAAGCCCGCGCCCGCAACACCCCCGCCCGCATCGATCTCTCCCGGCTCACCGTGCCGCAGTACCGCAATTCGGTCGCCGATCTCATCCTCAGCTTCCGCGGGGACAACCACATTTCCGAAGAGCGGGGACTCAAAGCCCGCTACTACGGGAGCGCGCGCTTCAACGAACGCAAGGAATTCACCGAGGCGAAAAAACCCGACAAATTCGAGCGCATCGACGGGAAGGTTCGCTTCGATTTCGGCGAGGGCATCCCCAAACACGAGGAGGCCAAAGAGTTTTCTCCCGAGGGTTTCTCGATCCGCTGGGAGGGCACCCTCCTCGCGCCCGAGACGGGGGTCTACGAATTTGTCGTGAAAACCCGCAACGGCGTCACTCTCTGGGTCAACGAGAACCAGCACGGCGAAGAGAGCGGGAAAAAAGTCATCGACGGCTGGGTTGCGCCCGACAACAAGATCCGCGAAGAGAGCGGGAGCCTCTTCCTCATCGGCGGTCGCCCCTATCCCCTCCGCCTCGATTTTTTCACCTGGAAGGAAAAAGCCGCTTCCGTCGAGCTGATGTGGAAACCGCCCCACGGCGTCCTCGAGACCATCCCCGAGCGCACCTTGTCCCCGAAGTGGTCGCACGAGTCTCTCGTCCTCGACATCCCCTTCCCGCCCGATGACCGCAGCGTCGGTTACGAGCGCGGCACCATGGTCTCCCGCGCCTGGCTCGAGTCCATCACCGCCGGAGCCGTCGCCGCCTCGGATCACGTCGTCTCCCACCTCGACGGACTCGCCAAAACCAAGCCCGACCAAGCGGATCGCGAGGAAAAGATCCGGAATTTTGCGGAGGCCTTTGTCGCCCGCGCCTACCGCCGTCCCCTTTCCGACGAGGAAAAAGAGCGTTTTGTCAGCGTCCATTTTCAAGATTCCCCTTCCCTGGAGCAGTCCGTCAAACGCCTCGTTCTCCAGACCCTCTCCTCGCCGCGATTCCTCTACCCCGACGCGGGCCTTACCGGCAAACCCGACCGGTGGACCATCGCCTCGCGGCTGGCCCTTTTTCTGTGGGACTCCGGTCCCAATGAGGACCTCCTCAAACGCACCGGAAAAGGTGAACTCGACGATCCCGAAAAACGGGAAAAAATCGTCACCGAAATGGTCTGGAACTGGCGCACCCGTGCGAAGATGCAGGGATTCTACCATCACTGGCTCGAACTGGAGCGCGCCGACGAACTCAGCAAGGACGACGGCACTTTTCCCGCCTTCGATGCCGCCGTCGCCGCCGATCTGCGCACCTCCCTGCGGCTTTTCCTCGACAAGGCCACCTGGGGGGAAAAGGGCAGCTACCGCGAACTCCTCCTCGCCCGCGAGATCCCCCTGAACAAACGCCTCGGCAAAATCTACGGTGCCGACGTCAAAGGCGACTTCCAGCCCGTCGCCCTCGACGCCGGCACCCGCGCCGGGGTCATCACCCATCCCTTCCTTCTCTCGACCCTCGCCTACCACAACAACACCTCGCCCATCCATCGCGGTGTTTTCCTCACCCGCAACATCGTCGGGATGCCCCTGAAATCACCGCCCATGGCCAACGAGTTCAAGGACGCGACCTTTGATCCTTCCCTCACCATGCGGCAAAAAGTCACCGAGATGACCAAGTCCGCCGACTGTATGGCCTGCCACGTCACCATCAATCCCCTCGGCTTCAGCCTGGAGCACTACGACGGAATCGGACGACGGCGCGAGCGGGACCGCGACAAACCCGTCGACGCCGCGAGCGAACTGGCGATCGAGGGCGGTCGGATCATCCCCCTCCGCAACGCCCGCGATGTCGCCGAATTCGCCGCAAAAACCCCCTCGGCCCACCTCACCTTTATCGAGCAGCTTTTCCACCACTTCATCAAACAACCCGTCCGCGCCTACGGCAATGACGAGGAAAAAATCCTCCGCGAAGCCTTTGCCAAAAGCGGCTACCAAATCCCGGATCTGCTCAAACAGATCAGCCTCGACACCGCCACCCACGACCCCACGGACAAAACCCTCGCCGCCCAATAAGATTTGCCGCCAAACCCACCATTTTCCCACCCGGACATCCCTCCCGCCGCTCCATCCATGAAAACACGTCGTGCCTTCCTGCGCCATCTCGGTATCTCCTCCGCCGCTCTTCCCTTTCTCACCGGGCTCCCCGGACTCCAGGCCGCCGGAGCCAAAAAAGGCCGACGGCTCATCATCATGTTCTCGCCCAACGGCACCGTCCCGTGGGAGTTCTGGCCCGAGGGCGAAACCCTCGATTTCAAGCGCATCCTCAAGCCGCTCGAACCCTACCAAAAACACCTCACCACCCTGCGCGGGCTCAACAACGACATCGGGGGCGACGGGGACCGCCACATGCGCGGGATGAGCTGCCTCCTCACCGGGACCGAACTGCTCCCCGGCAACATCCAGGGCGGCTCCGACACGCCCGCCGGATGGGCCAGCGGCATCTCCATCGACCAGGAGATCAAAAATTTCCTCCAAAGCCGGGAGGAAACCCGCACTCGTTTCGGCTCGCTGGAGTTCGGCGTGGCCGTGCCCAACCGCGCCGACCCGTGGACCCGCATGTGTTACGCCGGTGCCAACCAGCCCATCGCCCCCGTCGACGACCCCGCCCAAATGCTCGCCCGCCTCTACGGGCGGCGGAAGGACAAGGAGAGCCTCTCCTCCATCATCGACGGAGTCCGCGACGATCTCAAAAAAATCTCCGGCACCCTCGGGGCCGAAGATCGCGCCCGCCTCGAAGAGCACCTCACCCTCGTTCGTGAAATGGAGATGGAACTCCGGCGCGAGGACAATAGCACCGACCTCGCCCACCCCGTACCCGAGATCGATCCCGACATCGAACTCGTCAACGACAACACCCCGCGCATCAGCCGCATGCAGATCGACCTGCTTGTCAACTCCATGGCCAACGACATGACCCGCGTCGCCACCCTGCAGTTCATGCGCTCCGTCGGGCAAGCCCGCATGAACTGGCTCGGGATCAAAGACGGACACCACACCCTTTCCCACGAATCCGACGAGAACGCGGATGCCGTCGAGAACCTCACCAAAATCAACGAATGGTTCGCCGGTGAGCTCGCTTATCTGACCCAACGCCTCGCCGAAACCCCCGAACCCGGGGGAGACGGCAACATGCTCGACAACACCCTCGTCGTCTGGCTGAACGAACTCGGCAAGGGCAACAACCACACCCTCAAAGACATTCCCTTCGTCCTCGTCGGAGGAAAATCCCACGGCATCAAATCCGGGCGCGCCCTTCACCTCGGCGGCATTCCCCACAACCGTCTCTGGCTCACTCTCGCCCAATCCATGGGCCACGAGATCACCCGCTTCGGGACCGCCAAATACTGCGAGGGCGGTGCCCTCTCACTGGGCTGACCTCCTCAACGGCTTTTCCCTGCGGGAAGAATGGCCTCTTCCCACTTTCCCACCCTGCTTCTTCTCACTTTCCCACCCTCACCCTCACCCTCACCCTCACCCTCATCCTCACCCTCATCCTCACCCTCACCCTTATGAAAAACGTTCGGAGACTTTGGATCCTCTTGGCTTTCGTTGTATTCACCTCCTTCGCCGTGCTCCTCTATTACGGAGGAGAAATTTACCGCGAAGCGCCCCCCATCCCCGAGGAGGTGGTGATCCGGGAAACCGGAGAGGTCCTCTTCACCAAACAACAGATCCTCGACGGGCAGAACGTGTGGCAGAGCACCGGCGGACAGCAGCTCGGCAGCATCTGGGGGCACGGTGCCTACGTGGCACCCGACTGGACCGCCGATTGGCTGCACCGGGAAGCCGTTTTTCTCCTGGATTCCTGGGCCCGGGCGGACGGGGCCGACGACTACGAATCCCTCACCAACGAGCAGCGGGCCGCGCTGCGGGCCCGCTTGCAGGAGGAACTCCGCACCAACACCTACAACCCCGAAACCGGTCGCACCCTCGTGAGCGAGGCGCGCGCCGCCGCGATCCGCGCCAATACCGCGTATTACAGCGGTCTCTTCGGCGGGGACCCCGACCCGGAACTGGCGAAACTGCGCGAAGCCTACGCCATGACCGAGTTCACCATCAAGGATCCCGAACGCCTCGCCCCGCTCAACGCGTTTTTCTTCTGGGCGACCTGGGCCTGCGTCACCGAGCGGCCCGGCGGTGACATCACCTACACCAACAACTGGCCGCACGAAGAACTGGTCGGCAACACCCCCTCCGGCGATCTCATGCTCTGGACGGGCTTCAGCGTGATCATGCTCCTCGTCGGCGTCGCCCTGCTCGCCTTCCACTACGCCCGCAACACCGAGGAGGAACTGCCCGCCGCGGAGTATCTGCCCGAAAGCGACCCCCTCCTCGGACAAGTCGCGACGCCCTCGATGCGGGCAACCCTGAAATATTTCTGGGTGGTCTGCGCCCTTCTCGTCGTCCAGGTCATGCTCGGCGTGGTCACCGCGCACTATGGCGTCGAAGGCCAACATCTCTACGGCATCCCCCTCTCCGATTGGGCACCCTACGCCGTCACCCGCACCTGGCACGTCCAGTTGGGGATTCTCTGGATCGCGGTCGCCTGGCTCGCCACCGGCCTCTACATCGGGCCGGCCGTTTCCAACCACGAGCCGAAAGGCCAGAAACTCGGCGTCGACATTCTCTTCGGGGCGGTCGTCTTTGTCCTCGTCGGCTCGATGATCGGCCAGTGGCTCGGCGTCATGCAAAAACTCGGCCTCGCGGAAAACTTCTGGCTGGGACACCAGGGCTACGAGTACACCGAAATGGGGCGGCTTTGGCAGATCCTCCTCTTTGTCGGCCTGCTTCTCTGGCTCTTCCTCGTGGGACGCTCGATGTGGCCCGCGCTGCGCCGCCCCGACGAGGGCCGCCATCTCCTTGTCCTCTTTTTCTTGTCCGCGACGGCCATCACCCTCTTCTTCGCCGCCGGACTGATGTGGGAACGCCAGACCCACCTCTCCATCGCCTCCTACTGGCGCTGGTGGGTGGTCCATCTCTGGGTGGAGGGTTTCTTCGAAGTGTTCGCCACCGTCGTCATCGCCTTCCTTTTTGTCCGGATGGGACTCCTCCGTATCGGTGTCGCCACCGTCTCGGTGCTCTTCGCCACCTCCATCTTCCTCGCCGGAGGCATCCTCGGCACGTTCCACCACCTCTATTTCGCCGGCACCACCATGCCGGTTCTAGCCATCGGAGCCTCCTTCAGCGCGCTGGAAGTCGTCCCCCTCGTCCTGATCGGGTTCGAAGGCTGGCACAACTACAAACTCAGCCAGGCCAAAGAATGGGTCCGCAACTACAAATGGCCGATCTGGTGCATGCTGGCGGTCGCCTTCTGGAACATGCTGGGCGCGGGGATCTTCGGCTTCCTCATCAACCCGCCCATCGCCCTCTACTACATGCAGGGGCTCAACACCACCCCGCTCCACGGACACACCGCCCTCTTCGGAGTCTACGGCATGCTGGGGATCGGCCTGATGCTCTTTGTCGCCAAGGGCCTCGCCGCCCCGGGACTCTGGAAGCAGAAACTGATCGCCTTCTCCTTCTGGTCCATCAATCTCGGACTCCTCCTCATGGCCCTCCTCAGCCTGCTCCCCGTCGGACTCCTCCAAACCGTGGCCAGCGTGAACCACGGTCTCTGGTATGCCCGCAGCGACGAATTCCTCGGCACCGGCCTGATGGACACCCTCAAATGGCTGCGCGTCGTCGGCGACACCCTCTTCGCCATCGGCACCCTCACCCTGGGATGGTTCGTACTCGGCCTGAAATTCGGCTGGTCGCTGGTTCCCGAGGAAAGCACCGCCAGTGAGGAGCGTCCGCCGAACTGAAAACACTCTACCCTTTCCCTCCACACCCCCTTGGGATACCGGCGGCGGGACTCGAACCCGCACGGTTGCAATAACCAGCGGATTTTAAGTCCGCAGCGTCTACCATTCCGCCACACCGGCCCGGCCTCTTTTCTTACGCGAGCTTGCCCCAAGAATCAAGCCCGCACGAAAAGGCCTGGTTCGTCTTGTTTTCGTCTTGGTGTTCCATGGTTTTCTTTGGCGAACATTGGAGGTCAGTCACCGCCAGCCCGCAAGAGCGAACGAACGATCAGGGGTTCCCGGCGTCAAACCAAGGGGACATGGGCAGGATGCCCATGCTACTTGTCCACGCCCTCCGCTTCCCCGGAGGAGATCCGAAAGCCGAAAACAGGGCGCAGCGAAGTGGGGCCGGCAAGCCCGACTCTCCGAGGCTCCGTCGGGGCTTACAAAGCCCCGCTCCTTGAGGCTGGCGCTTTATCCACCTTCGGCCCCAAGGAAGGGCGCTTTTTTAGCGCCCAGCAAGCCCAGCCCCCAAACCCCGCCGGAAAATAATGAGCCTGTCCCTGCCAGCGGCTTTTCTCGGACTCTCGTTCGGGTGTTCAACCAGGGGTGCAGTCCAAGATCTCGTTCCTCGACTTGGCTACACCTTTTATTGTTCGGCTTGTAGTGCTTGGATGAATTGTGCAGGAGAGAATACCGGGATCAATGACGACCTGAAATCCACAAGATTACGAGTAACAATGCAATCAACACCAGACTGAAGTGCGGACTCATGAAGAACAGCATCCTCAAAATCGGTGAAACCTCGTGAGAGCGCTGAAACTAAAACCGAGCGGTTCACGACTGCGACCTCAAAAATACTCAGCAACTCTGATATGCGAATCAAACTCTGCTGCGTGCCTGTCTGACGCCTCGCCACATAGTGAATCGTAGTGATGGCACCTGCACAAAGCAATCCACGACAAGATGACTTCTCCACTGCGGCAAGAACCGCAGATGAATCCGCCACGAACGGTTGACGTGCGAGCATGACATCAAGCACGATATTGGTATCTATCAGTGCGATCACGAATACTTCTTCTCAAGGTAGTCAATATAATCCTCTTTGTCCGAATCGGCACTCTGTATGCTACCTAAAAGAGACCTAGTCACAGGCGGCAGTTCAGAATCGGTGCCTTCCGTGCTCTTCGTCGCTAGAACGCGAAAAAAATCACTCACCAATTTGGACACGGATACCTTTCGAGTGGCGTCTTACTCCTTCGCTGCAGCCACTAGATGCTATTCTTAATGTAGTGTCTGCTTTTTTTTGTTTTTTTGTTTTTTCGTTTTTACACGTCGCGCAAGCGCTCAATTTTAGCCGAACGCGAGCGCTGGCACCCGCTACCGGGAGCGCCAGGCCGACTCAGGGTAAAGGGTTCTGCTCACGGTTCAATCTCCGACTCGCGGCGGGGTAGCGGGTTGTCCACCCACGCCTGGTTGAACTAAGCCGCTACGCGGCGGGGAGGATTGATCTTCATCGGGGAAGCGGGCGCTGGGGGGTGGTCGGTCATGGGGGGATCGTAGCAGAATGGAGGGGCTATGAAAAAGCCCAAAATCAATC
>CAYLJC010000104.1:0-8183 GCA_964383345.1 uncultured Akkermansia sp.
GAGAGTGACTCCGTAAGTTGCCGCGCTCTGCTCTGAGCAGCCGCTCGCTCCATGAACATTCACGAATACCAGGCCAAAGAACTTTTCGAAAAATTCGGTGTCGCCACCCCCCGGGGCAAAGTCGCGGACACCGCCGCCGCCGCGAAAGCCGCCGCGGTCGAGATCGGATCCAATATCGTTGTCAAAGCCCAGGTCCACGCGGGTGGCCGCGGCAAGGGCACTTTCAAAAACGGATTTCAGGGCGGCGTCCATCTTGTCCAGACACCGGACGAAGCGGCGGAGATCGCCACGAAGATGATGGGGCAGGTCCTCGTCACCCATCAGACCGGCGAAGAGGGCAAACTCGTCAGCAAGGTCATGATCGCCGACGCGGTGGATATCGAGAAGGAATATTACCTCGCCATCCTCATGGACCGCGAGAGCCGCTCGCCCGTCATCGTCGCCAGCACCGAGGGCGGGGTGAACATCGAAGAGGTCGCCGAGAAGACCCCCGACAAAATTTTTCACGAAGTGATCCATCCCCTCCTCGGACTCCAGCCCTACGAGATTCGCAACATTTCCTCCAAACTGGGTTTCCGGGGCGACATCGCCAAGCAGTTCGGCACCCTCCTCAAAGGGCTTTTCCGGCTCTTCATGGAGTGCGATTGTTCCATGGTCGAGGTGAACCCGCTCGTGACGACACCCGATGGCCGGGTCCTCGCCCTCGATGCAAAATTCGATTTTGACGACAACGCTCTCTACCGTCATCCCGAGATCGCCGCCCTGCACGATCCCAGCGAGGAAGATCCCCGCGAGGTCGAAGCCGCCAAATACGACCTCAACTACATCGGGCTCGACGGCAATATCGCCTGCCTCGTCAACGGGGCCGGTCTCGCCATGGCGACGATGGACATCATCAAACACTGCGGCGGCGAACCCGCCAACTTCCTCGACGTGGGCGGCGGCGCCTCGCAGGAGCAGGTCCGCAACGCCTTCAAGATCATCCTCGCCGATCCCAAGGTGAAGGCCATCCTCGTGAATATTTTCGGCGGCATCATGGATTGCGACGTCATCGCCAAGGGTATCGTCGCCGCCTGTCAGGAGGTCGATCTCAACATTCCTCTCGTCGTCCGCCTCGAAGGCAACAACGTGGCCGCCGGCAAGGCCACCCTCGCCAACTCGAGCGTTTCCCTCGTTTCCGCGGACACCCTCGCCGACGCCGCTGCCAAAGCCGTCCAGGCCATCGCCGTCTGATCCGATTTTCCACCACCGCCCCACGCATTTTTTCTCATGGCCATTCTAGTTGACGAAAACACCAAGATCCTCGTGCAGGGGATCACCGGCTCCTTCGGCGGGCGACACGCCCAGCTCAGCCTCGATTACGGCACCCAGCTTGTCGCCGGGGTCACGCCCGGAAAAGGCGGGCAGCTTTTTGCGGACAAAGTTCCGATTTTTGATTCCGTCGCCGATGCCGTCGCCGAAACCGGTGCGACCGTTTCCGCGATTTTTGTCCCGCCTCCCTTTGCCGCCGACGCCGTCCTCGAGGCGGTCGACGCCGGAGTCGATCTCGCGGTGGTCATCACCGAGGGCATTCCGGTGATGGACATGATGCGGGTGCGCGCCGGAATGCTCGGCAAAAAAACCCGTCTCATCGGACCTAACTGTCCCGGACTGGTCACTCCCGGCCACGGCGAGGATTCCAACGGCGGCTGCCGCATCGGCATCGCCCCCGGCTACATTCACAAACGCGGCAAGGTCGGCGTTGTTTCGCGCAGCGGCACCCTCACCTACGAAGCGGTCTGGCAACTCACCAATCTCGGCCTCGGCCAGAGCACTTCCGTGGGAATCGGGGGAGACCCGATCAACGGCACGTCCCATCTCGATGTCCTCAAAATGTTCAACGAAGACCCCGAGACCGAAGCGATCATCATGATTGGTGAAATTGGCGGATCGGCGGAAGAGGAAGCCGCCGCCTGGGCCAGGGACAATTGCAAAAAACCCATGGCGGCCTTCATCGCCGGTGCCACCGCGCCTCCCGGGCGTCGCATGGGCCATGCCGGAGCGATCGTCTCGGGTGGCAAAGGAACCGCTGCCGCCAAGATCGAAGCGCTCCGCGAAGCGGGAATCGAAGTGGCGGAGAATCCTTCCGATATGGGACAGGCCCTCGTCCGGGCGATGGGTTGAGAGAGTACCGTCCGCAGGATATCGGATCTGCGGGCTTGATCAGAGGGATCGTATTATAGTAGAAACAGAATCTTATGTCGGAAAAGCAGGAATATGCAAAGGGGCTCGCTGGAGTCATCGCCAACGAGTCGGGCCTGAGTGATGTGATGGGCCAGGAGGGAATCCTCCGGTATCTGGGTTACAATATTCAGGACCTTGTCGAGAAATGCAGCTTCGAAGAGGTCCTCTACCTGCTCCACCGCCGCAAGCTGCCGACGAAGAGCCAGTTGGAAGAAATCACCAAGGCGCTCCGCGCCCACCGCCACCTGCCGCAGGGGGTCATCGATTTCATCCAATCCGCCCCGAAAGACGCCGCCCCCATGGACGTGCTCCGGACCGGCGTGAGCATGCTGGGCCTCTACGACAACCGCGGCGAAGATCAGAACCGCACGATCAACGAGGACCGCGCCATCGCCATTTGCGCGACAACACCGCTCATCGTGGCCCACTTCCATCGCGCCCGTCAGGGCCTGGATCTTATGCCGGTGCGTGACGATCTCTCCGAGGCCGGACATTTTCTGTATCTCATCAATGGGGAAGCCCCCGGAGCGGAAGCCACCCGAACTCTCGACGCGGCCTACATTCTCCATGCCGACCACGGCATGAACGCCTCCACCTTCAGCGCCCGCGTCACCGTCGCGACCCTCTCGGACATGTATTCCGCGATCACCTCCGCGATCGGGACGCTCAAAGGCCCCCTCCACGGCGGGGCCAACGAAGGAGTCATCCACATGCTCCAGGAAATCGGCAGCCTCGACAAAGTGGATGCCTACGTCGAAGACTGTCTCGCGAAGAAGAAAAAAATCATGGGTATCGGGCACCGGGTCTACCGTGTCCTCGATCCCCGCGCCCCCTATCTCCGGAAGATGGCGGCCAAGCTGACCGAAGAACTGGGCGAGTCGAAGTGGCTCGACATGTCCGAGCGCATCGCGGAACTGATGCGGGAACGCAAAGGTCTCAACGCCAATGTCGATTTTTATTCGGCCACGGTCTATTATTCCCTCGGCATCCCGACCGACCTGTTCACACCTATTTTTGCCATCTCCCGCGCCGCCGGATGGACCGCCCAGGTCCTCGAACAGCTCGATGACAACCGCCTCTATCGCCCGCTGACTCTTTACACCGGTCCGACCGAGGATCAGCCCATCACTCCCATCGAGGAACGCGGCTGAGGGCGGGTGAGGGCGGCGACGCTCTTTTTGGGATCAAGGGCGCGCTCTTATTCCCCGCCGACGGCGTGGATCGCGGGAGAGGGCGGGCGCCCCTGCCGCGGGCGTGATTGCGCTGGGAAAAGCCTTTCGGACTCCGCGCGGGGTCTGGCAAATTGGGTCATTCTCCGGAAGCCGGAGTTTCAAAGCAAGGGTGCGCACGAGGGGACAACAAATTTGGCCCGGCGCGATGCTCGCCATCGCGGTCGCGGGGGCGGTGTGTCCGGCGGTCTCGGGGGAGGTCGATTATCTCCGCGACATCAAGCCCGTCCTGCGCGAGCGCTGCTACGCCTGCCCCGGTGCCCTCAAACAGAAGGCGGGGCTCCGCCTCGACACGGCGGCGTTCCTGCTGGCCGGGGGCGATGACGGACCGGTCGCGGTGCCCGGCGAGCCGGAGGGGGGCTCGCTGCTTTCTCGTCTCACCACCGGCGACGTTCACGAGCGGATGCCGCTCGAAGCGGCGCCGCTCCAGCCGGAGCAAATCGCGGCAATCCGGGCCTGGATCGCGATGGGGGCACCGCAGCCGCCGGGCGAGCGGGAGGAGGACGATCCGAGATCGCATTGGGCCTTCCAGCGCATCGAACGCCCCGCGCTACCCGAAGGAGCGCTCGCGGAAAATCCCATCGACGCTTTTCTCGCCCGCCGCCAGGCTGATCCCGCCCTGTCCCCTCAGCCGGAGGCGGAGCGCTCGCTGCTGCTGCGCCGCCTCTATCTCGATCTGATCGGCCTGCCGCCGAGCCTGGAGCAGCTCGAAGACCGGCGCGACTACGAGGTGATCGCCGACGAATTGCTGCGGAGTCCCCGGCACGGCGAGCGCTGGGCCCGGCATTGGATGGACGTGTGGCGCTATTCGGACGCCTACGGTCTCGGCAAACAGCTCCGAAACAGCCAGAGGCATATCTGGCATTGGCGGGACTGGATCGTCGAATCACTGAACGAGGACAAGGGCTACGACCGGATGATCGTGGAAATGCTCGCCGGCGACGAAGTGGCCCCGGACGATCCCGCGACACTGCGGGCAACGGGTTTTCTGGCGAGAAACTATTATCTTTTTAATCGCACGACCTGGCTCGACGACACCATCGAGCACACCGGCAAGGCCTTTCTCGGGCTCACCCTGAATTGTGCGAAATGCCACGATCACAAATACGATCCCATCGAGGCGGACGACTACTACGCCTTCCGCGCCATTTTCGAGCCCCATCAGATCCGTCTCGATCCGGTGCCCGGCGTGGTGGATTTCGAGAAAGACGGTCTTCCGCGGGCCTTTGACGACCACCTGGAGGTGCCGACCTACTTGCATCTCCGAGGCGACGCGACCCGGCCCGACAAGTCGAGGGTCATCGCCCCGGCGGTCCCGGCGATGCTGGCCTCTTTCGCGCCCCCGGTCGTGCCGGTGACGCTGCCGCGCACGGCCTGGGCACCGGCGACGCGGGATCATGTCTTCCGCGATCACCGCGCCGAGGCCCGCCGCCGGATCGATGCCGCGCGGGCCGAACTCGACGCCGTCTCCGCCGGAGATTCCAAGGGGGATTCCAAGGGTGGCGGTAGCGTGACCGTGGCCCGGGCGAAGCTCGCGCTCGCGGAGGCGGAACAGGCGAAGCTCGAGGCGGTCATCGCCGCCGACACCGCCGCGCTGGTCGCGGTGGACGAGAACCTCGCCAGAACCGCCTCGCGTCTCGAGGGCGAAGTCAGGAAGGCAAAAGCGACGCTCGATCTCGCGATTCTCGATGGCAAGGACAACGACAAAGAACGCAAGAAGGCCGAGGAGGCGCTGGCCGCCGCCGAGAAGAAAATCGCGGCGGGCGAGGTCGACTACACGCCCCTTCGGGCGGCGAAGAAGGCCCTGGAAACGCCCGAACACACCGAGGACAGCTACGGCGCGACCTATCCCCGAACCAGCACGGGTCGCCGGACGATGCTGGCGAAATGGATGGTCTCGCGCGAGCATCCGCTGACCGCCCGAGTCGCGGTGAACCACGTCTGGATGCGGCATTTTGGCGAGCCCTTGGTCGAAACCGTTTTTGATTTCGGGCGGCAGGCTCCGCGTCCCGAGCACCAGGATCTGCTCGACTGGCTCGCGGCGGAGTTCATCGAATCGGGCTGGAGCTTCCGCCGGCTCCACCGGCTGATGGTGACCTCGCAGGCCTACCGGCGGGGTTCCAGCGCGGCGGGAGCCGATCCGGCCACCCTCGCCGCCGACCCGAACAACCGCCACTACTGGCGCGGAAATTCCCGGCGCATGGAATCCCAGGTCTTGCGCGACAGCCTGCTCTCTCTCGCCGGGGTGCTCGACCTCACGATGGGCGGCCCCTCCGTCGAGCCCGGGACCGGATCGACGCGACGAAGCCTCTACCTCACGCAATCGCGAGACGAACGAGAAGCCTTCCTCGCCATGTTCGACGACGCCGATATCCTGCAATGCTATCAGCGCGAGGTCAGCATCGTGCCGCAGCAGGCGCTGGCCCTCTCGAACAGCTCGATTTCGCTCGAGATGGCGGAAAAGATCGCCGTCGAACTGCAATCGGCGACTGCGGGATCGGACCGGACCGCTTTCATCGAGACGGCGTTTGCGCTGATTTTGGCCCGGCCTTCCGCAGAGGACGAGCGGGAGGTTTGCCTCGAGTTCTGGGAGTCCGCCTCGGCCTTGAAAGAGGTCCGCGCGACGTCCGACCCCGAGGCGGCGATCCGCGCCCGCCTTGTCCACGCTTTGCTCAACCACAACGATTTTGTGACCGTACGATGAAAAACACTGATTCCCGTACCGCGATCGATCCCGATTTTGCCCGATTCCTCGCTCGCCGCGATTTTCTGCATCGCGCCGGATTGGGTTTTGGAGGGATGGCGCTGGGCGCGATGTTGCAGCGGGACGGGTTCGGGGCCGGGGCTGGCGTAGCAGGTGCGGGCGAGGCGGCGGTGATGAAAGGACTCCTCGATGGGCGGCCGCAATTTGCGCCCAAGGCGAAGAGCGTGATCTGGCTCTTCATGCGGGGCGGAGTCAGTCACATGGAGAGCTTCGACCCGAAGCCGGCCCTCAACCGCTACGCGGGAAAGTCGATCAAAGAGACGCCCTACGCCAGCGTGCTCGATCCGGAGAGGCGCAAGCAGGTGCGGGTCGTGGTCGTCAACGACGCCAACGGGCAGCAGCGCCACACCATTTATCCGCTGCAAACCGGCTTCCGCCGCCGAGGGCAGAGCGGGATCGATGTGAGCGATTGGTTTCCCCACATCGGTTCCTGCATCGACGACATCGCGGTGCTGCGCTCGATGTGGACGACCGACGACAACCACGGCGCCCAGGTCCAGTTTCACTCGGGTCGGCACACGCTCGATCCGAAGGGACCCACCATCGGCGCCTGGGTGAGCTACGGACTCGGCACGCTGAATGAAAACCTGCCGCAGTTCATCACGATGGGGCCGCGTTTTTTCGACAAACGCGACGGGCACTATCTCGGTCCGGCCTACGACGCGGTAAAACTGAAGATCGATCCGAAGAATCCGCTCGACTACGCCAAGCCCGAGGGCCCGCTCTCCCGTGCCGAGCAGAAACTCGGCTTCTCCCTGGTGAACCGCCTCAACCGGCTCACCGCCGACCGCTACCCGGGCGATGCGGCGCTGGAGGCCCGGATCAAGTCCTACGAACTCGCCTTCCGCATGCAAACCGCGGTCCCGGAGACCATCCGCTTCGACACGGAGACCGAGGAGACGCGGCGCCTCTACGGCCTCGATCAAAAAGAAACCCGTCCCTTCGGCGAGCAGTTGCTGGCGGCCCGGCGCTTTGCCGAGCGGGGGGTGCGATTCATCCAGATCATGCACGGCGACGGCGCGGCAGGTGCGTGGGATCAACATTCGAAGCTGAAGGAGAAACACTCTGAACTGGCGATGCAGGTGGATCGCCCCATCGCCGGATTGCTCAAAGACCTGAAGCAGCGCGGCCTGCTCGAACAGACCCTCGTTGTCTTCGGGACGGAATTCGGGCGCACCCCGGGGTCGCAGGGAGCCGACGGACGCGACCACCATCCCTACGGTTTCAGCGTGTGGATGGCGGGCGGAGGCATCCGGGGCGGCCTCGTTCACGGGGCCACCGACGAGCTGGGATTTCACGCGGTCGAGAGCCCCCACTACGTCACCGATCTCCACGCCACCCTTCTCCACCAGATGGGGCTGCACTCCCACCATCTCGAGGTGCCCGGTCACAAGCGGCTGGAGCGGGACTTTGGTCAGGTCATCCGCGAAATCATTTGAGGAGAGAGGACTCTGGCCCGGCGGTCACGAATCAGGAATCGGCAGAGTGGGATCTATCCGAATGCAAATCGTCCGGGGGCGCTGTCTCGCGACCGGCATCCACGGCCGGCGGGGCCGAGGGCGGGGACGAGCGATCCCCGGCGACACGGCGCATCACCACGTAGAAGACAGGGGTGAAGAGCAGACCGAAGAAAGTCACGCCTATCATCCCGTAAAACACCGCCGTGCCGAGGGCCTGTCGCATTTCGGCTCCGGCCCCGCGGGCGAGGACGAGGGGCAGCACTCCGAGGATGAAGGCAAAACTGGTCATGAGGATGGGACGCAGGCGGATGCGGCAGGCTTCGATGGCCGAGGTGAAGCGGTCCTTGCCCTGGTCCTGGATTTGTTTGGCAAACTCGACGATGAGGATGGCGTTTTTTGCAGCGAGGGCGACAAGAACGACGAGACCGATCTGGGTGAAAACGTTGTTGTCCATGTCGCGCATCCAGACCCCGCCGATGGCCGAGAGCAGGCACATGGGCACGATGA
>CAYLJC010000105.1:0-8179 GCA_964383345.1 uncultured Akkermansia sp.
CGACTGGAAACCCGATGCCGTTTACCTTCTCCGGGTGCAGATGGAACGGCAGGAAGGCCAGTTTTTCCCCAGCATCGCCGAATACCACAAGATGTATGGGATGAACAGCCAGCGCCTCGTTGGGATGCGCAAACTGGGTGCCTATCTCATGCACCCCGGTCCTGTGAACCGCGGGGTGGAAATCACCGACGAGGCGATGCGCTACGAGCGCAGTCTCATCAGCACCCAGGTGGAAAACGGCATCGCCGTGCGCATGGCGGTGCTGCACTGGCTCAAACCCGAAACCGACAAAGAATAGAACGATGGGCCAGCGGAGTCGACTTTTTAAAAATGGCAGGATCGCCTCGGCGGATTCTCCCGACTGTCGCGAGGCCGATGTCCTCGTCGATGCGGATGGAATCATCACCGCAATCGGCCCCGCCCTGACCGTCCCCGAGGGGAGCGAGGTGATCGACTGCGCCGGCTGCCTGCTCGTTCCGGGCATGTTCGACGTCCATGTTCACGCGCGCGAACCGGGCTTCGAACACAAGGAAACTCTCGCCACCTGTGCCGCCGCCGCCCTCCACGGAGGAGTCACCGGTCTTGTCCTGATGCCCGACACCTCGCCTCCGGTGGACTCGGGCAACCTCGTCAAGAGCGCGATGGATCTCGTCTCGGAGGTCAGTGCGATTCCGATGTATCAGTCCGGCTGCCTCACCAAGGGACGTGAGGGAAAGGAACTGGCCGGCTTTTCCGGGATGGCCGCACGCGGCGTTCCCATGCTCACCGACGCCGACCGCACCGTGCCCTGTCCGGATGTGATGCGGCGCTGCATGGAATACGCCTGCGATTTCGATCTGCTTGTGACCTCGCACACCGACACCCCCGCCCTGAGCAAGGCCGGAGCAATCAACGAGGGAAGTGTTTCCTATCGCTTCGGCCTCCCCGGAATCCCCGCGATCAGCCAGGAAATCGCGATCGACCGCGACATTCACGTGGCGCGGCACACCGGGGCGAGGCTGCACCTCCAGCAAATCTCGACCGCCTGTGGATTGGCCTCGGTACGGCGTGCGAAAGAACGCGGGACGCGGGTGAGCTGCGAGGTCTCGCCGCAGCATCTCGTCCTCTGCGAAGACGATATCCGGGACTACAACACCCATTTCAAATTCAACCCTCCGCTGCGCAGGGCGGAAGACACCGAAGCGCTTCTCGCCGGACTCATCGACGGCTCCATCGACTTGATCGCGAGCGATCACGCACCGCACACCGAGTTCGAAAAATCGAGCGACTTCGGGAGCGCTCCCTTCGGGGTCGGTGGGTTGGAGACAAGCGTGTTGGTGCTCTACGACCGCTTCATCCATGGAGGTGTGTTCGGATGGGATCTCCTCATCCAGCGGTATTCCGTCGCGCCGCGTCAACTCATCGGGCTCGAACCGGTCGAGATCGCCGAGGGCGCTGTGGCCGAGTTTTTTGTCTTCGATCCCGCCGCCACAACGGAAATCACCCGTGATTTCCTGCGGACAAAAAGTCCCGTTTCGCCCTTCCTCGGGGAAAGCCTCCGCGGCGCGATCCGGGGGACCACGGTGCGCGGTGGGTGGTTCACCTGAGAGGGGTTACGCTCCGGCTACACGCCGTCGAACAAGGGAGACAGTTTCTGATAAAGTGTCAGCAGGGCGAAGAAACCGAAGAGGGCCGAGATGCCGATGAGGATGCCGAGCCGGTAGGAGCGTACCCGGATGGGCCGGGGCAGCTCGCGGCGGTTGATGACCACGAGGAGCGCGGCGTAGAGACACATCATGGCTCCGGCAATGGAGGCGGAGATGATCAGAAGCACGAGAGGCTGGGTCATGCCCG
Organism: uncultured Akkermansia sp.; assembly: GCA_964383345.1. Lineage (GTDB taxonomy): Bacteria > Verrucomicrobiota > Verrucomicrobiia > Verrucomicrobiales > DEV007 > Arctic95D-9. The sequence continues at coordinate 1,834 of CAYLJC010000105.1, forward strand.
ATAGAAGGACGAGGCAGCCGATCGCAACGAGAGCCCAGACCAGCCAGAAATAGAGACGGCTCTCGGTGATACGGGCCTTTGTCAGGTAGGTCGATTTCAGGATGTCGGCGGCGAGGCGGCTGGTGTAGTCGATGATACCCATGGCCGATCCGAAAAGGGCGAAGGCGCCGATGGCCCAAAACAGAGTGCCGAACCAGGGGGCGACGATGGTTTTGAGTTGCTCCCCCTGAACCTGGAGGAAACTCACGTCGTTCGGCAGATCGGGAATCCCGCCGAGCACCGAGTGGGCCAGCATGGAGGTGAGGACGATGGTGATCACCGTCATCGCAAAGAAGGTCGCGAGCTGTTCGGTGTTGGCGAAACGCCACCAGCGACGCCAGCGTGCCATGTTCTCCGGCGTCGTCTCGAAATGGTAGCTGGCGCGGTCGTTGTTCACCGCTTCTTCTGTCCCGGTCAGGGGGCTGACGAGGCGCGGCACGTATTTGCCCATGCCAAAACCCTTGTCCCGGATCCAGTTGCTTTGGCAGAGGTTTTGTCCGCCGCCCGCGCCCGCGTAAGCGAGGGCTCCGAGCAACAGCGCGAAGCCGAGTTCCTCGTGAGGGAATCGGCCGAATCCCGCAGCGAAGCTGACGGGCAGCGCCGTCCAGGTCTCCCGGTCGATCGCAAAAATGACCGCGAGGAGGGCGAGCACTCCCACCGCGAGGACCTTCACGAAAATAAAACGCTCCAGCGCCACGTAGACCACGGGAGCGAGGGTGAGGGACGCGCCGATCACCAACAGGGAGACCGCGGCGATCACCGGAGGACTGCCTCCGCCGAAGAGATAGGTGAGGAGAGTGGCGGAACTCAGGGCCCATCCCGGCCAGAGGTTGGAAAGGTAGACCATGATCGCGAGGACCAGTCCCCAGTGTTTCCAGATGCGGTTGAAGCCGGTGATGGCGGTTTCCCCGGTGGCGAGCGCGTAGCGTTCGATCTCCATGTTGAGGAAAAACTGCATGCCGACACCGACGAGGGCACCCCAGATGAAGACCAGTCCGACCTGCGAGGCGATGTAGGGCCAGAGGACAAATTCGCCCGAGGAGAGACCGACACCGGCGGCGACGATACCGGGACCGACGATGCGCCAGAGATTGCGGGGAGGATCGGGCAGATCGCGGATGATGGGGGGCGGAAAGTTCGACATGGCGTGGGAGGAAGTTTCATACATGAGAAACGACTTGTCCGTCAAGCCCCCCTTTCAGACAGGATCACAGGATGAACAGGATCAGTAAAAAACCATCCTGTCATCACTCCGCCGTCAATGCGGCCCGTTCGTTCCCGGCGCCGGATTTTTCGATGAAATAATCCCAATCGCCGTGGAAACGCTTGGCATTGCCATGGGCCACATGGATGACGTCACTGGCGAGTTTTTTGATGAAGTGGACGTCGTGCGAGATAAACACGAGGGTCCCGGCGTAGTTCTCCAGCGCGAGGATGAGCGACTCGACCGTGAGGATATCGAGATGGGTGGTCGGCTCGTCCATGAGGAGAATGTTGGGCGGATCGACGAGGAATTTGATGAGGTTGAGACGGCTCTTTTCACCTCCGCTGAGCACGCGGGTCATTTTGTAGACCTCCTCCTTGCGGAACATGAAAGATCCGAGAATGCCGCGGGCCTCGTCTTCGCGCAGGGTGGGGGCGGCTTCGAGGACTTCGCTGAGAACGGAGTTGTTCGGGTTGAGGGTGGCGGAGCGGTGCTGGGAGAAGTAGCCGATCTTGGCATTGTGCCCCTGGATGACCTTGCCCTGCTGGGGGGTCAGTTCGCCGCCGAGCAGTTTCAGGAGAGTGGATTTCCCCGATCCGTTGGGGCCGACGAGGACGGTGCGTTCGCCTCTCTCGATGGTGAGGTCGAGGCCTTCGTAGACCTTGTGGCTGCCGTAGGCAAAATGAATGCCTTCGAGGGTGACGGCCTTTTGTCCGCCGCGCGGAGGATCGGGAATCTGGAAGCGGAACGGTTTTTTCGGAGCCTGCGGTTTCTCGATTTTCTCCATGCGCTCGATTTCCTTGAGCTTGGATTGGGCTTGCGAGGCCTTCGAGGAAACGGAGCGGAACTTGTTGGCGAAGGCCTGGAGTTCCCCGATCTGCTTTTGCTGGTTTTTGTAGGCGTTGTTCTGCCGTTCGTAGTTCTCGTAGCGCTGCTGCTCGAACTCGCTGTAGTTGCCCTTGTAATGGATGAGATGGCGGTCGGCGATCTCGTGGACGGATTGCACGATTTCGTCCATGAACTGGCGGTCGTGGGAAATCATGAGAATGGCTCCGGAGTAATTTTTCAGGTAATCCTGGAACCAGAGCAGCGACATCAGGTCGAGATGGTTGGTGGGCTCATCGAGCATCAGCAGGCTCGGTTCGATCACGAGGAGCCGGGCGAGGTGTGCCCGCATGATCCAGCCTCCGCTCATCTCCTTGGCGGGGCGATCAAAGTTCTCGGCCGGATAGCCGAGGCCGCGCAGCATTTTTTTGGCCTTGGCATCGACGGAAGGATCGTTGAGGGCGTCGAATTTGCTCTGCGCCTCGTAGTAGGCCTGCGAATCGACGGTGCCTTCGTCCTCATGTTTTTTCAAGGTGGTTTCCAGCTCCTGGATGAGACCGGCGCGCCCCGTGGCGATCTCGAGGACGCTGTGATCGCCGACGTCCTCGCTCTCCTGCGGGAGAAATCCGACGAGAGTCCATTCGTCGCGCTCGACGGTGCCGGTATCGGCTTCTTCTTCGCCGAGAATGATACGGAAAATGGTCGATTTTCCGGCTCCGTTGGGACCGACGAGGGCGACGCGCTCCCCGTAGTTGATTTGGAGATTGGCTTCTTCGAAGAGGGTGTTGCCCCCGTAGGATTTTTTAAGATTTCGGATGCTGAGCATGATTTTCCAACTGACTGACCCTTTCTACATAACTGAGTCTCTCCGTTCCGCAAACTGAAAGCGGGGGAAGAGCGGCATTGGCGGAACATGCGAATCGTTCCGGCGAAGCCTCCGCGCCGTCCGAGCCAAGGGAGGGATTTTGGCAAATCCAGCCACGCGACGGCCATTGCCGGCGAACTGCGGAAATGCGGGCTTGCCATGGAGTCCCGGATCGTGCTACTCCGGGGATCGAATTTTCTGATGAAAACCGGATTTCCCTTGTCGTGGTACTCGATCCTGCCGCTCCTGGCGGTGATTTCCGTTCCCCTCCCGTCGGCATCGGAGGAGGCTCTCCGTCCGGTGTCGTTGCAATCGCGTGTCACCGGGGTGCAGCCGATGACCGGGATCGTTTTCTGGGACACGTCGCATCGTCGCGACACGGACGCGATCCAGTTGGAGTATTCCTACATCGGCTACGGGCGTCTCGCGAAAGCCGACGGGACGTTCGATTGGACCTTGGTCGAAGAGAAGTTGCGGGGCATCGCCAGCCGTGGGCATCAGGCCATTCTCCGATTTCATCTGGTCTACCCGGGACGTTCCGCCGAGATCCCTGCGTTTCTCCGCTCGCGGCCGGATTACACGGAGCACAGGGGGCTCAGCGAAGGCAAGGAGACGGAATTCGCCGACTGGTCCCATCCCGAGCTGCGTCGGTGGATTCTCGATTTTCACACGGCCTTCGCCCGCCGCTACGACAAGGATCCCCGGCTGGCCTATGTTCAGGTCGGTTTTGGTCTCTGGGCGGAATACCATATCTACGACGGACCTTTCGAATTCGGAAAGACGTTCCCGAGCCACGCCTATCAGACCGAATTTCTCCAACATCTCTCCCGCTGCTACAAGGAGGTGCCGTGGAGTATCTCGGTGGATGCGGGAAAACAGAAGATCTCCCCCTTCGCGGAATCTCCGGCTTTGCTCGAACTGCCCTTCGGCGTGTTCGACGATTCCTTTCTCTGCGAAGAGCACGCCCGCTCCAACGAGCGGGATTGGAATGCGATCGGGCGCGACCGCATTCGGCGGCAGCCGGGAGGCGGGGAGTTCAGCTACTACACCGGGCACGACCAGAGAGAGGCACTCGCGCCAAACGGCCCGCACGGGGAATCCTTCGAAGCGGCGGCGGCCCGGTTCGGCATTTCTTACATGATAGGGGCCGACCAGCACGAATACCAATCGCTCGAGCGGATCCGGGAGGCGGGCATGGCCTGCGGCTACCGCTTCCGCGTGACCGCGTTAGAGAGCGGTGCCGGTTGGTCGCGGGTCACCGTCCGGAACGAAGGCATCGCCCCTCTCTACCGGGACGCCTATGTCGCGGTGGACGGGATCCGCGCGTCGAAATCCCTCAAGGGGCTCCAGGCGGGCGGGAGCGCCGTTTTTGAAGTGGCGGCGGGAGGTCGCTCTCCGCAACTGGCGATCCAGTGCGACCACCTCGTTCCGGGCCAGACCATCGGGTTCAACGCCGATCTGGAGTGAGGGAAAAAATCCGCCGTTGTGTCTGGAGTCCGGGGCCGCCCTTATTTCAGGAAAGGCTCCCAGTCGGGAATCTCGTGGACGTTTTTCAGCAACATCGTCACGGGCAGTTCGGGGGGTGCGCTCGGCGCTTTCCTGAGGACGAGGCCGGCTTCTTCAGGAGTGCGGTTGGCCTTGCGATTGTTCACCTCGCGGGCCGAGAGGACGCAGTTCTCCCAGCTGGTGGTGCCGCCGCGCGAGCGCGGGATGACGTGGTCGATATTGCCCTCGCCGGGTCGGAGTTCCCGTCCGGTGTATTGGCAGCGGCCGCCGTCGCGGACCCAGAGATTGCGGGCGTTGAATTTCGGACGTTTCATCGGGACGCGGGAAAAGCGCGCGAGCACCACCACGGTGGGGACACGGATGCGACCGTGGATGGTGCCGATGCCGAGATCACCTTCGCGCACGGGCAGCTTCCTCCAGTCCTCCCATTTTGTCGGGACGAGCCACTCGCTCCCTTTGATGTCGAGGGCGGTGGCGGAGTCGGTCGCCATCTGGCAGAAGACATCGGCGGGTGTCTTGGTATTGATGGCCTGCCAGTTCCGGTTGAGGATCAGAACGATGTTTTGATTCAGGATGCTCATGGAGAGATCGAAGGTGCCGCAGGATTCGATCTCTTGAAAGAAACAAATCGGAAAGATTTCAGAAATCACAATTTCGACGCTTCGGCGAAAAAATCGTTCGTTTTTTCATCCGCGCATCATTCCCGCCCACGCATCGTTTCACCCCCTTTTTTGCCGTAAAAAGGCGAGCAGATCGGCCATCTCCGCGACGCTGATGGCGGCGTCGAGTCCTTCGGGCATGAGCGAGAGACCGGTGCTCTGGAGCTTCGCGATTTCATCCCGTCGCACCGCGTGGGTTTTGCCGTCGAGGGTTTTGAAGGTGAGGCTGGCGGCGGATTCCCCCGCGAGCAGTCCGAAGAGTTGCGCGCCATTTTTCAGAGTGGCGCTGTAGGCGTGGTAGCCCGGCTGGATGTCGAGATTGGGATCGATGATATTGGTGAGGATTTTTTCCGCCGGATGATCGACGACGGTTTCCAGGGCGGGGCCGATGGCGATTCCCTCGCCAGCGAGCGAATGACAGGAGGCGCAGGCTTTTTGATACACGATCCGCCCTTTCGCGACATCACCGTCGAGGGCGAGGGCGGGTTGATAGCGGGCGAGAACCTCGGCGCGTCCGGGCGAAGCGGCGAGATCAAAAAGAGCGGCGGCTTTTTCCTTTGTTTTCTTGTCAGGATGAGTGAGGAGTTGCATGCGCCGGGTCGCGTCGATCTCGGCGGGGCGCAAGGTCCCGCTGGAAACGGCTTCGAGGAGGGCCTTGGTCCAGGCCGGTCGCGCCAGGAGTGTGTCGAGCGAACTCTCCCGCTGCAAGGGCGAGAGCTGCGGCCAGAGCTTCAGAAGCCGGTCCGGGAGAGAGGGATCGCCGGTGGCGGCGGTGGCGGCGAGGATCGCGGGCCAGTGACCGCCGTGCCGTCCGTCCTGCAGTTGCTCGTGGAAAAAAGCGAGGGAGGTCTCGCGGGCGGGAGCATGGCGCGCGAGGAGGGCGGCGGCGGCGAGGCGGTCGGGGAGGGGAGCATCGGGGGCGTCAAGCCGGGCCGTCGCTTCGGCGAAAAGCTGCGAAGACCGTGCGAGGAGCTGCGAGAGTGGATCATCGGGAGCGGCTTTTTGCAAGGTCTCGAGGCGGATGTCGCGGGCGTCGATCTCGTCGAGAAAGGCGCCGAACCAACGCCAGCGGTGCGGCGGGGTGATTTCTTTTTCCTTTGGTTCCTGATGCCATATCGGAGCGAGGAGATGAGCGAGGGCGGTCCGGTCTCCCGAGGCGAGGACCATGGGGAGGAGGCTGGCGCGGGCGGCCGGGTCGGCGGATTCCGCGAGTGGCCCGAGGTGCGGCAGGGCGGAGCTGAGCGCGGC
>CAYLJC010000106.1:0-8177 GCA_964383345.1 uncultured Akkermansia sp.
GCCGAAACGGGCGCGGAGGTTGGTGAATTCCACCCGACCGTGCGGCGTTTTGGTGGTGAAAGTCTGGCGGCGGGTCACCCAGCCGAGAGCGGCGAGTTCCTGTTCGAGGTAGCGGCGGGATTGCTCGAGAGCCTCCGATCCGGCGGGGCGCGGACCGAATCCGACGAGCGCGGTGACGTGGGCGAGGGCCTTTTCGCCGGAGACCTGGGACTCCAGCGGGTTGGCGGCGTCGAAGCTCACGACCGCTTCGGCGCAGCCGGAAAGAAAAAGTCCCGAGGCGACGAGGATGGAAAGGAATGGGTGACTCATGAGCCGTGGAGTCGGGCTTAGTCCAGGCGGATGCCCATCAGCTCGAGAATGCGACCGAGGTCTTCGTTGCCGTAGTATTCGATCTCGATTTTGCCGCGTTTGTCGGTGTGCTGAATCGCGACATTGGTGGCGTAGCGCCCGCGCAACTGATCCTGGATCTGGCGGATGTAGGTCTCGGCCTGGGGGGACAGCTTGGACTTGGTCGCTTTTTTCGGGGTCGATGATTTCCCGTTGATCATGTCCGAGACCAGTTTCTCGGTGTCGCGAACGTTGAGTTTTTTCCTTACGACCATGTCGGCGAGGAGTCGCTGTTCGGCTTTGGTTTTGAGGCCGAGGATGGCCTTGGCGTGACCCGAGCTGAGCATGCGGCGGGAGACGAGGGTCTGGACTTCGGCGTCGAGTTCGAGGAGCCGCATCACATTGGATACCGTGGCGCGGTTTTTCCCGACACGCTGCGCGATTTCCTCCTGTTTGAGGCCGAATTCGCGGGAGAGCCGGGCGTAGGCCTCGGCTTCTTCGAGGGGATCGAGATCTTCGCGCTGGAGGTTCTCGATCAGGGCCATCTCGAGGACATCCCGGTCGGAGGCCTCGCGCAGGATGACGGGGACCTCGGGGAGTTTCAACAGGGTCGAGGCGCGCCAGCGGCGTTCCCCGGCGATCAGTTCATAGCGACCCTGGACCGACCGCACGATGAGAGGCTGGATCACACCGTGTTCGCGGATGGATTCGACCAGCTCGTTGAGATGCTCATCGTGGAAGCGCTTCCTCGGCTGGAGCGGCGAGGGGACGATCTGGTCGAGGGTGACACGGAGCACCCTCTCCCCGGTGGCGGGGTCGGACTCAGCCGCCGACACGCTGCGGACGGGCACCTGGCCGGGTGCCTTGATCAGGGCGTTGAGGCCTCTCCCGAGGCCTTTTTTGGGGGGCTTGTTCTCCGACATGGGACGAAAATGCGGAAGGGATCCCGGTTCGTCCGTCTCACTCGACGATGCGGACGTTGGCCCCGGCCGCCCCACCGCTGAAACGGGCGGCGGCATCCATGGCGGCGTGCTGCTCGTCGGAGCAGGCGGAATCAATTGGCGCGTCGGCGGCGGCGTCGCTCTTTTCGAGCAGTCCGCTGTCGATGAGCCAGGCCTCCACTTCTTCGCCGCTCACGTCGGCGAGCATGGTGCCGTTGATCATCACACAGGGCGAGAGCGGCTGCCCGCTCTTTTGCTCCATTTCCCAGCGAAAGGCCGGGTTTTTGATGATGTCTTTTTCGACGTAATCGAGCGCATATTTACGGAAGATGGCGCGAACCCCTTCGCTCCAACCGCAGAAAGTCTTCAAATACGCTGTGATCTCGATGTTTTCGTTTGCCATAATTCGGGGATGTTACAGTGAGAAAAGACCCATAAGCCAGCCGATACGGTTACGCAAATGCCATTGCTTGAATCAGCAACGCCCGCCACCGCCGGAGTTCGCTCGCATCACCGTTGTCGGGCGTCAGAGATGGCCTTTCCCGTTTCAAAGAGGTGGAATCTTCAGGCATGAAAAAAGGTGGATTGGCTACCATTCGAGGCGCTGGATGTCTTCGACGAAATCAAAGTGACGGTCGCGGGAGAGGACGGGCATGGAGTGCTGGCGGGCAAGGGCGGCGATCCAGATGTCGTTGGTGGGAATGGGGCGGCCGATGGTTTTAAGTCGATGCGCGAGTGTGGCGTAGTGTTTGAGCGTCTCCTGGTTGGGAAGGAGAACCGGGAGAATTTGCAGAAGCCCTTCCAGGAGTTTGCCGCCCTCGAGCCACCTCGTTGATCCGAGCAGACCGTAGCGATACTCGGCAACCGCGACGAAAGAAAGAGCGGCATTTTCAGAGGCATCCACAAGCCGGGCCAGCACCCGATCATTGTCGGCCAGGGCGGACACGGCATTGGTGTCGAGTATCATTTTTCCGCTTCAAGCTCCTGCTTTTGAAATTCAAGATCGATTTCGTCCCATTCGGCGACGCCGCGCATGATTTGATCCGTGGTTTCCCTGTCCACCCGAGGCAGGCTGTCGAGTAGCTCGGATACCGTCATTTTTGGTCGCTCAAGATCGCTTTCAACCGCACGTGTAATGAGCGCCTTCAGGGAGACTCCCCGGTGGGCGGCGGTAGCCTTGGCACGACGAAAGAGGGCGTCAGGGAGATCAATGGTCGTTTTCATGGTGTGAGCGTCCCATATTTCCGTTTTTCCGTCAAGATGGAGGAGATGTGAAATGCGGGTTAGGGGCGGTTATTGGAGGTGGCGAGTTGCAGGGTGGCACCGAAGTTGTGCTGTGGGGCGAAGAATCCGGCCGGAGTTGTTCTTGGATCACTCAAGAGGCTTTCAAGGGTGCTTGCGGAAATCGTAGCAAATCAAACGCGGCGGATGGCCGTCCATGTCGGGTTCGTGCTGGACGATGTAAAGGAGTCCGCGGTGTAGGACGGGCAGGGACCAGGTCGAGCGGGCGAGGAAAAGCTGGGTGCGATCCACTTCTTCGACTCCGGCGGGGGACAGGTTCATGATGCCGAGGGAGCCGAGTTCTCCGAGCGCGTAGCTGCGTCCGTCGGCATGGAGGAGGCAGCCGCGGAGGTATTTCATGCGGTACTCCCGTCCGCTCGGCAGGGAAACGGTCCAGTCGGGATCGGCGCGCCAGGCTTCTTTCCCGGTTTCGACGGAGTAAGCGGCGAACCAGGCGTCGGGTTCATTGCGACCGTGGAAACCGTAGAGATGACCATCGAGGAAGAGCGGGGTGGTCCAGTGCATCCCGAAGTCGGGACTTTTCCAGCGTTCCTCCCATTTCAGGTCCGCGTTGAGCCGCAGGAGCACGCCGCCTTTGCCATACGAAGCGCTGAGGAAGACGGAGTTGTCGCTGACCACGACGGGGGTGGAGCCGTTGACGCTCTCATATTTATCGGGCCGCCAGGGGAAGGCGTCGTGGAGCGCTCCGGTCGCGGGATCGATGCAGAGGAGTCCGCCGACGGGCGGATCGCTCTCGCCGCCGCCGACCACGAGGAGTCTTTCTTTGCCCTGGAGCGTGGCGATGATGGGGGAGGCGTAGCTCGCGTTCCATTGATGCCGGGTGCCCCAGAGGAGGGCTCCGCTGTGCTGGTCAAAGGCGGCGACGCTGAGATTGTCGGTGGTGCCCATGGGAACGATGACTTTGCCATCGTGGACGAGGGGACAGGCTCCGTGGCCGAAAAAATAGGTGGCGAGGGGGAACTCGGTGGCGAGGTGGCGCTGCCAGAGTTTTGTCCCGCTGGCGAGGTCGAGACAGGTGAGCACGCTGGTGACGCCGAGGGTGTAGACTTTTCCCGAATCGAGCACCGCACTGGCCCGCGGGCCGCCGTTGAATCCGTAGCGGTCGGTGTAGGAGACCGGGTAACGATGGCTCCAGAATTGTTTGCCGGTCTCGGGATCGAGGCATTGCACGACCTCATCGTCCTCGAAGCGATTGAAAATGACGAGTTTTCCTTCGGCGATGACGGGAGAGGTGTAGCTGATGCCTTTTTCCAGTTCCCAGACTTTGGAGAGGCCGCCTTCGGGAAAGCGGTCGAGGAGATGGGTCTCGGGTGACTTGGCGTTGTCGGCCGGACCGAGAAAGCGCGGCCAGTCGGCGGTGACCGCATCGGGCGAGAGCGGTTTGGGCGGTCCGTGATAAGTCAGGCCCGGGATTGCGACCGGCGCGGAGGTCGCCGTCGCCGGAGCGGCGCTCACCGTTGGCGGGGCCGGATCGGGAAAAGGATCGGCGGACAGGGAAAGATTCAAGAGGGTAAGACCGAGGACCAGACTCCCTCGAAACAGACGGGAGAGGCGGGCCGGACAGGGGCGGGAGAACAACATGCGGGAGAATAAAACGGAAGTTTTCTCCCCGCCAGAGCAGATACACGTAAGGCCGGAAAACAATGCAGGGCCCACCGACCGGGTGGACCCTGCAAGGAACCGCTTGTTTTTGACTGCAACACCTGCGTTGCTTGAGGGAGAAAATCCCGGCAACACAAATGTCACTGCTTCTCTTTGTTTCTCCGGTCGGGGATTCGTTCGAAGTTTTTGGAGAAAATTCCGATTTTTTCCCGCTCTCAGGTGACGATGGTTTACTCTCAATTAGTTATGGCACACATTCTTTTGGTCGAAGACGACGAGGACAACATCAGTTTGCTGACGCGGCTGTTGGAGCATCACGGGCACACCCTCTCCATCGCGACGGACGGGGAGGCGGCCGTGGCCCGGGCGCGCGAGGAGCGACCCGAGATCATCCTGATGGATCTGGAGCTGCCTCCGGTGCCGGACGGCCAGCCCGATCCCAACGCGGGGCTCGAGGCGACGCGTTTGCTCAAGGCCGATCCAGACACGGCGGCGATTCCGGTGATCGCTCTGACCGCGCACACGATGGCTCAGCACCAGGAAAAAATCGCGGCGGCGGGCTGCGACGCGCTGCAGGAAAAACCCATCTATCCTTTTGAAAATCTGCTTGTCCGGATCGAACAGTTCACGCGACGCGATGGTGGATGAGTTTTCAGAAACAGCCTTTTTCGGGACGATCATATTTCTCGCCTGGGAAGTCCTCGCGGTGGGGACGATCGTGAACATCGTGATGAAGTCCCGCTCCGCCTCGGGGGCGTGGGGGTGGTCGATGGCGGTGCTGGCCCTGCCTTTTCTCGCGGTGCCGCTCTATTGGATCCTGGGACGTCAGCGCTTCAAGGGCTATGTGGAGCGTCTCCGCGAGGCGAGGAAATCCAACGAATATTCTTTTCTGAGCGTGACCGAGACGCTCCGCCCGCACTTCGCGATTCTCGAGGGGGAGGAAAAGCGCTACGGAGGCGTCCTCGAGAAGCTCAGCGACAGGCGCTTCACGAAAGGCAACGAGGTCTGTCTGCTCATCGACGGGGAGCAGACCTTCGACGCGATTTTCGCGGCCATCGAGGAGGCGCGGAACTATGTCCTGATCCAGTTTTTCATCGTGAAGGACGACGGGCTCGGCAACCGCCTGCGCGAACTGGTCGTGCGCAAGGCGCGCGAGGGGGTGCGGATCTATTTCATCTACGACGAGATCGGGAGTCACCGGCTCTCGCGCCGGTATTTGCGGTCGCTGCGCGAGGCGGGGGTGCGGGTGCACGATTTTCACTCCACTCAGGGTCCGAGCAACCGTTTCCAGATCAATTTTCGCAACCATCGCAAGATCGTGGTGGTCGATGGCCGGATCGGATTCGTCGGCGGCCACAATGTGGGGGACGAGTATCTCGGCAAGTCGAAACGCTTCGGGGCTTGGCGCGACACCCATGTGCAATTGATCGGCCCGTCCGTGTTGAGTTTGCAGATGGTCTTTCTCGCGGACTACTATTGGGCGGCGCGGGAGATTCCGCCCCTGGAGTGGTTGGTGGTGACTCCGGCGGACGGCTCGGGATGTGGCGGAGGGTCCTCTGTCGTCCTCACCCTGCCGACCGGTCCGGTCGAGGAGGTGGAGGGGGGGACGATGTTTTTCCTCAATGCGATCAACCGGTCGAGGCGGCGCATCTGGATCGCCTCGCCCTATTTCGTTACGGATGAATCGATCCGCGCCGCGCTGCAGATGGCGGCGCTGCGCGGGGTGGATGTCAGGATCATGATTCCGGATGCGCCCGACAAATACATCCCCTGGCTCGCGACTTTCGCCTTTCTCGGGGACATGGAGGCGGCGGGGGTGCGCCTCTTCCGCTACGAGGCGGGATTTCTCCACCAGAAGGTTCTCGTGGTCGATGAGAATCTCTCTTCGGTGGGGACGATGAACCTCGACAACCGTTCCATGCGACTGAATTTCGAAGTGAGCGCGGTGGTGCTTTGCCAGGACTTCGCCCGGCAGGTGGCGGCGATGCTGGAGGTGGATTTTACAAAATGCCGCGAAGTGGGCGGCGAGGACTACACCGGCAGGAGCTGGTGGTTCCGCCTCGCGGTGCGGCTGGCCCGACTCGCCAGCCCGGTTCTCTGACTCGACACCGATACACCATGGCGAACGATTCCGGCTATTTTGATCACAATGCCACCACGCCGATGAGCGCGGCGGCTCTGGAGGCGTGGAACCGGATCGCGGTGAAACATTGGCACAATCCCTCGGGTCTCTACCCGGAGGCGGGCGAGGCCCGTCATCTCCTTGAGGAAAAGCGAGAGGCCTTGGCGGATGTTTTCGACGTGAACGAGCCGGAGCGGATTGTCTTCACCTCCGGCGCGAGCGAGGCGAACAACGCGGTGATCCGGCATCTTGCGGCGGCGGGGGGAGTGATCGCGATCTCCGGTCTGGAGCACCCCTGTGTGCAGGCGCCCGTCGAGGCCTTTTTCCCCGAGGATCGCATCCGGCGCATTCCGGTGGTCCCGGAGACCGGCGTCATCGACCTCGAGGTGCTCGGCAACTGGATCACCGGGGGGGAGCTGGCCTGCGTCTCGGTGATGGCGGCGAACAATGAGACCGGTGCTCTGCAACCCTGGCGCGAGATCGCCGGACTCTGCCGTGAGGCGGGGACGCGATACCATGCCGACGCGGCCCAGTGGATCGGGAAATGTCCCGTCGCCGGACTGGCCCGATGCGATTTTGTGACCGCGAGCGGACACAAGTTCGGAGGAGGAAAAGGGGTCGGGTTTCTCATTCTGCCCGAGGATTTCGAGGAAGTACATTTTCACGGCCAGATCGGGGGGCCGCAGGAGGAGGGCCGCCGCGCCGGCACGGAGGACCTTCCGGGGATCGCCGCGATGGTGGAGGCCCTCGGGGAGCGGAACGATGCCGCAGCGACGGAACCCGCCGGTGCGCCCCGCGATGCCTTCGAGCGGCGGATCGAGTCCGAGATCGCCTGCCGCCCTCTCGCCGGTGCCGGGCCGCGGCTCGGGAACACCTCCCTTTTTATCGTTCCCTACGGCAAGAATCTGAAATGGCTCACCCGGCTGGGGCACCGTCGCTTTTGTGTCTCGACCGGATCGGCTTGAAGAGCCGGCAAGGGGCATACCTCGTGCGGGATTCTGGCGATGGGGCTCGATTACGAAGAAATGGGGCGGGTTATCCGCGTGAGCGGCGGCTGGAGCACGAGTGAGGAGGACTGGGCCGCTCTGGCGGAGGCGTTCATCGAAGTGGCGGAGGAACTGCGCGGATAGCCGATGCGAATCGCATTCGTCCGGCTGGCCTTTTTCCGGGGAAAAATCGCGTTGAAGGATGGAGCGGTGTCTCCATAGTAGGGGAGAATAAAAATAAAGTATCTTTTCTGATTTTATGCCGACCTACGACTACAAGTGCCAGAAGTGCGGACACCAGTTTGAGGTGTTTCAGTCGATGAAAGACGAGCGTCTCACGATGTGCCCGCAGGAGGGATGCGAGGGTCCGGTGAAGCGGCTCCTCGGAACAGGCGCGGGGATTATTTTCAAAGGGTCGGGATTCTATGAGACCGACTACCGCAGCGCTTCCTACAAAAAGGGTGAAACGGCCGACAAATCCCCGGGAGATTCCGGCGGTTCCTCGTCGGGTTCGACCGGTGCGGATTCCAAGTCCACCTCTGATGCCAAACCGGCCTCCGGTGCGGGGAGCGCTCCGGCCCCGGCCAGTGCTCCGGCGAAATCCGATCCCTGACCACGCCATCCCGGTCGGAAAGGCAAGCCCGCTTCCGTGACTTTCCCCAGACGCCTATGAAACCTCATCGACGGAAACCCACGCCACCGAGAAGAGACGACGCCGCGCCGCAGGGCGGTGGGGAGACACCTGCGGAAGATGCCGCTCCCGCTGAACCGCCCTACGCGCCCGACGACACTCTTCCCTACGATCCCGGCGCGGCGCTCATCGACGAACAACCCACCTACGCCGATCCGAACCAGGCCTACGTCGATCCGAACCAGGCCTACGTCGATCCGAACCAG
>CAYLJC010000107.1:0-8177 GCA_964383345.1 uncultured Akkermansia sp.
GGCTGCTCCCCGCCGGGATCGGCTTGATCGTGGCGAAGGTGGAGGCGCAACTGCGGGCGAGGCCGATGGAGACACCGCTGCTGTTGGGACAGGCGGGCAGTCCTCTTGAGCTGGTTTTCAACGGCCTGTATTTCACCAGACCGGAGCTGGCGACGCTGCCACTCCGCGAGGTCGAGGCGGTGGCGGAGTCAGGTTTCGCCCAAGTCATTCCGATCCACGCGCGGCAGAGTGCGGGGAACCACCGCATCGTCGGGACGACACTCGATTACTTTGATTTCCGCCGACTGGAAATACAAGACGGACGCCCCCTGCTGCGGATCGGCGAGTGTGTCGTGGGTGCCGGAGTCGCGGAAAAAAACGGATTGGCACCGGGTGACGCGGTCATTTCCACGCCCGGCACGCTGTTTGATCTGGCCGGGGTCTACCCGTTGAAAATGTCCGTCGTCGGCGTCCTCGCGCCCACCACCTCCCCGGATGACGAAGCCATTTTTGTCGATCTCAAAACCGCGTGGATCATCGAGGGACTCGGGCACGGGCACGACGAAGCCGAGGCCCTCGGTGAAGACCAGAAAATCGCTCCCCCCAGCCCCGAGGACACCGCCGTGCGGCTCAATGCCTCGGTCGTGGAATACAACGAGATCACCCCGGAGAACGCCGAGCGGTTTCATTTTCACGGCGACACTGCGGACTATCCCGTGACCGCTGCGATCGTGATCCCGCCCGACGACCGCAAGGCGGCGCTCCTCAAGGGACGCTACACCCGGACGGGCGGACTCCAACTCATCTCGCCGACCGGGGAAATGGACGAGCTTTTTGCTACCGTCTTCCGCGTGCAGCGTTTTGTTCTCGGGCTGCTCCTCGCCATCGGGCTCGCCACGTTGGTCATCGGGGCGCTCGTCTTTCTGCTCTCCCACCGTCTGCGGGAAGAAGAGTTCCGCCACCTGCGTCACCTCGGGGCCGATCTCGCGACCCTGCGCGCCCTGGTGGCGTTCGAAGCCGTCTTCGTGCTCTTTGTCAGCCTGCTCGCTAGCGGAGTGGGGCTGGCCCTGATCCATTTCCTCGCGCCGTTCGTCATCGGGAAACTGCTGGGTTGAAAAGCGGCGGGGCGTTCCGCCCGGAGCTTCCCCTCACTTCTGCAGAGCCACGGGAGTGTCGAGAATCTCTTTCAGGATGAGCGCCTCGCGCAGGGTTCCGCGATTGTGCAGGATGCGGTGGAGATTCGACGAGGTTTTGCGGCGGACACGTTCGACCTGGAGCGGAGGAGCGGTTTGGGTGGACGGGTCGGCACCGGGGAAGATGTGGGTGATTTCGGACCGGTCGAGTTCGCCCGGGCGAGGGGACGGCGATTGGGAAGCTGCGGGGCGGGCTTCTTCCCGCGCCGCAGGCGCGGGCACGGGCGCGGGTTGGGGAGCAGGAACTGGCGCGGGCGGCTCCTGCAGCATCTCGAAGAGTTCCCGAAAGGTCTTCGGCATCTCGATTTCGGCGGCGGGCTCGGATTCCGTCGGAGCAACCGGGACGGGCGCGGACGAAACGGGAGCGGAGGGGCGATACGGCGAGGGAGCCAGCTCCGGGCGGGCTCGGTGGCGCGCTTCCTGGGCGGCCCGTTTGGCGGCGGCGCGGGCGCGCCGGTACTCGGCGGCCTCCTTGATGCGACCGTAGACCCAGCTCACGAAGGCGATGAAAATCATCGCCACATAGGCCCAGGGGATTTCGTCGTTCATGGGGAGGAAGGCGGTGGAGGGCGGAGCAGGAGGCGTCAGCCCTTTTTGGCACCGCCGGTGGAGTCTTCCTCCTCTTTCATTTCGCTGGCGATGCTGGTGCGCATTTCGGTGTCGGCCACGACATTGCGATAGCGGGCGTAGTCCATGATCCCGAGGTTGCCGCTGCGGAAGGCTTCGGCCATGGCCATGGGAATCTGGGCTTCGGCTTCGACGAGCTTGGCGCGCATCTCCTGGGTGCGGGCGGACATTTCCTGCTCGGTCGCTACGGCGGCGGCGCGGCGGACTTCGGCGCGGGCCTGGGCGACCTGCTTGTCGGCCTCGGCCTGGCTCGCCTGGAGGGTCGCCCCGATGTTCTGCCCGACATCGACGTCGGCGATGTCGATGGAGAGGATTTCGAACTGGGTGTTGGCGTCGAGACCGCGCTCGAGGACCCGGCGGGAAATGTGGTCGGGATTTTCGAGCACGTCCTTGTGCGATACGGCGGAACCGATCGAGGTCACGATGCCTTCGTTGACCCGCGCGATGATCGTCTCCTCGGTCGCGCCGCCGACAAAACGATCGAGGTTGGTGCGCACGGTGACGCGGGCGCGGGCGCGGAGCTGGATCCCGTCACGGGCCACCGCGTCGATTTTGCCGCCGCCGCCGGGACAGTCGATCACAGCGGGATTGATGGAAGTCCGCACCGCCTCCAGCACCGTCTTGGAGGTGCCTTTCACGGCGAGGTCGATGGCGCAGGCGCGGTCGAAGGCGAGCGGGATGCCCGCCTTGTCGGCGGCGATCATGGCGAGAACGACGTCGGCGACGTGGCCTCCGGCGAGGTAGTGGGCCTCCAGTTGATCGGTGGTGAAGTCGAGACCGGCCTTGGCGGCGGTGATGCGGCTGTCCACGATGAGAGAGGTGGGGACTTTTCGGATCCACATCGCCACGAGGTTGAGCAGGCCGATGGGCGCGTTCGAGACCCGCGCCCGGATCCAGAGCCCGATGAATTTGGCGAGGATCAGGCAAATGACGAGGACGACCAGAATGATGAGGCCGATGATGATGAAGTTGCTCATGGGAGTGTGGGTGGGGAGTAGGAAAGTAGCAAAGTGGGAAAGTAGTAGAGTAGTAGAGTAGTAGAGTAGCAAAGTAGAGGAAGATGCTAATCTTCCTGCGGGAGTGGAAGTAATTGATAATGTGGGGGTTGTGAAAGCCGTAGAGGAAGATGCCAATCTTCCCGTTGGGGAGGGAAAGCGGTGGAGAGGGTGGAAGTTTTGGGAGAAGAGAGGGTTCTTATTCCTGACCGAGCGCTTTTCGCAGGACGGGTTCGAAATGGTCGGCCTGGCGCATGAAGCCGAGGTCGTTGGGATGGGAGCCGTCGGTGGCCCCTTCGGTGTCGTCGCCGAGGAGTTCTTCGCCCCCGAGGTAGTGGAGGTTTTTGACCCCGCTGGATACGAGCCGGTCGAAGGCGCGGATGAGGGCGGCCCGGTTCTCGGCGTGGCGGTCGCGGCGCGTTTTGAAAATCCAGGAATTGGTGAAAGAGCGGTCCTCGACGAGGAGGATGGGGGTGTCCGGTCTTGCTTCGCGGAGACGACGCACGAGGGGTTCGGTTCGCTCGGCGACTTCGGAAGCGTTCATGTTGGGGAGGCAGTCGATCACGTAGACGGCGGCGTCGATTTCGGTGAGAAGGGCGACGACATCGGGTTCCATTTCGCCGTTGCCGGAAAACCCGAGATTGATGACGGGGCGATTGAGGCGGCGTCCGAGGATGGCGGGGTGGCACAGGCCGGGACGCGAGGCGCAGGCCCCGTGGGTGATGGAGGTGCCGTAAAAGACGATGGGTTTTTCGGTGCGCGGCGCGACGGGTTCCAGGATCGCTCCCTCGGGCACCCCGATCTCCAGTTTCACGGTGCTGTTGTAGAGCGGCAGGTAGCCCATGTAGCTGCGTTTTCCAGGATCGATGTCCTTGATCACGTGGGTGGTTTCGAGAGCCTTCGGGCGGGTCACGTCAACCCATTTCCAGACGCCGTCGTCGTGCGCGTAGAGATCGACGCCGCTCACTCCGGTGGCGGGCATGTGCGACATCGCGAGGCCTTTGTCGCCGACGGTGTAGCGGATCTTGATGGTGGTGGCATCGGTATTAAAACGGAAAGCGAGACCCGCGCTGTCGCGGCTGAGATTCCACACCGCCGGACGAACGATCTTTTCCGCTTTCGCAGGGAGCCGGTCGTAGCGGGATTTGAGATCTGCGGGGAGCCAGCCCTGCCCCTCGATGGCCCACTCCGAGATGTCGTGCCATTGGGTGGTGTCGGCGGGAGCGTTCGCTTTTTCCTCCGCACGGGACGCTCCCGGTGAGAGGGCGAGCCATGCAATGACAAGCAGGCCGAGGCGGGAACCATGGAGGCGGGTGGGGAAAAACATCATCAGCGGGAGAGCGGTAACAGCAAGGTGTAATGGAAGCAAGTCAGCGCCGCTCGTCAACTCCCGATGCAGGCGGGAATGTCCGAGGGCGTGGGAAAGTGGCACAGTCGCGGAGGGAGATGCCGCTTCGCCGACCAAACCAAGCCGGAAGAAACGGCCACAAGAACGATCGGGCTATCAAGTGTATCCCGGCACCAACCAAGGAGGCATGGGCAGGATGCCCATGCTACCTCCGCACAGAAATCTACCTCCGCACAGAAATCGAAATCGAAATCGAAATCGAAATCGAAATCGAAATCGAAATCGAAATTCAGCCAACGCAAAAAAACGACATGGTTGTGTTCCTTGAAGGCTTGCGCCCGCAACCCCCTTCGGCCCCAAGGAAGGGCGCTTTGTAAGCGCCCAACAACCCCCGCACCCCCCCACACAAAAGACAGAGATCGATCCCGATCCCGAAAATCAATCACCTCCATGAATTTCCATACTTTCCACCACCACAAAAACACGGGCATTCCCGGACTCGAATGGGTCACAAGTGTCTCAAGCATAGAGGTCTGCCTGGCCTGACATTCCGGCTTGCAATGTCGGCTTTCAGGCTATACGAAAGTAAAATCCCTCCGCCTGCTCCCCGTCCTGATCGCATGACCTCTCCCTCCTCGCCGTGCCATTCTGTCCCCGGAAAATCTGTGCCCGGTCGGGAAAATCCAAGGCCATCTCATCGCGGACACGACAATTCTCTCGCGGCCCGTCGATTCCTCTATCTCCTCTTCCGCTGGCGGGGGTGGATCGTTCTCCCGCTCCTGGCCTCGCTTTGTTTTCCCCTCTCCCTCCAGGCCAATCCCAGCGGCGGACAGGCCGTTGCCGGACAGGCTCTCATCTCCTCCCACGGCTCCACCCTGACAATCAATCAACTGACTGACCGGGCCATCCTCCACTGGCAGGACTTTTCCATCCCCGGCGGCAGCACCACCCAGTTCATCCAGCCCTCCGCCACCAGCGCCGCCCTCAACCGCGTCCTCGGCGGCAACCCCAGCGCCATCCACGGAACCCTCCGCGCCAACGGACAGGTCTATCTCATCAACCCCAACGGCATCCTCGTGGGTCCGGGCGGAGTGGTGGACACGGGTGGATTCCTTGCCTCGACCCTCGACATTTCCGACGAAAATTTCCTCTCCGGGGGCGATTTGCGTTTCAAGGGGAATTCCGACGCCTCCGTTGTCAACCTCGGTAAGATCAGCGCCTCGTCCTCGGATGTCATCCTCATCGCCCGAACGGTGGAGAACCACGGCGAAATCCATGCGCCCAACGGCACGGCGGCATTAGCGGCGGGCAGTGAAGTGCTGGTGAAGGCGAGCGGAGAAGAGCGTGTTTTTATCGAGGCGGGCAGCACCGAGGGCACGTCCAAGGCCACCCAGGCCGGATTGATCGCAGCGGCGACGGCGGAAATCAAGGCCGCCGGAGGCAATGAATATGCGCTGGCCATCAAACACACCGGCGTGACCCGCGCCACCGGAGTGTCGAAGCGGGGCGGACGGGTCTTTTTGAGTGCCGGAGGCAAAAGCAAAATCCGCCACAGCGGGACCATCAGCGCCCGCAAGAGCGGCGGAGGTGGCGGGCAGGTCAAGATCGAGTCGGCCAAGATCGAGTTGGCCGCAGGATCAAAAATCGACGCCTCCGCCGATGCCTCGACAGGCAGCGGTGACGGTGGCACCGTCCGGATCGGCGGCGGTTATCAGGGACAGGATCCGAGCATCCGCAACGCCGAGACGGTGACGGTGGAGGAAGGATCGCTCATCCTCGCCGACGCGGCCAACGAAGGGGATGGCGGCACCGTCATTCTCTGGTCCGACGACAGCACGGCTTTCGAGGGAGCCATTTCGGCGCGCGGCGGGGCTGTCTCCGGCGACGGTGGTTTTGCCGAGGTTTCCGGAAAAGCGAATCTCGCCATGTCCGGTTCGGCGGATTTGCGGGCAACCAACGGCGCTTTTGGCCATCTTCTCCTCGATCCGGGATCGGTGACGATCCAGGACGGGTCGGATACCGCGCCTCCCCCGGCGAACAACCTCTTCAACGACGCCTGGATTGCCACCCAGTTGGGACTCTCCAGCCTGACCATCGCCACGAGCGCCTCCAATGACGGTGGTGCCGAGACCATCACTGTCAACGGAACGGTGGAGATCGTGTGGAATTCCCCGACAACCCTCACCTTGGAGGCGGGACGCAATATCGCGGTGAACAGCGGAGCGCTGATCGAGAACACTCATGACGGAGCCAACTTCGATGCCATCGTGATGAACGCGGCGGGGAATGCGACGGATACTTTTGTTGGGATCGATCTCAACGGGGCCACCTTGCGCACCACGGGGACGGGGAACATCTCCCTGACCGGATTCGGAGGCGGCACTGGTTCCTCCAACCAGGGCATTTTGCTCCAGAACAATGCCGTTATCGAATCCACGAATACGGCGACGGGATCTGGATCCATCACCTTGAACGGAACCGGTGGCGGCGGCAAGGGAAATGCCAACTACGGAATCGGCCTGCAAACGAACGCCGCGATCAAGAGCGACTCCGGCGACATTCTGCTGATCGGAGTCGGCGGAGGGCACCGCTTCTACGATCCCGTTTCCGGCGGGTGGATCGACAACCCTATCACTGATCCGATCGCGGATGGCAGGGGAAACAATAACGATGGCATTCGAATCCAGACCGGCAGCACCGTGATTTCCACGGGCACCGCATCCATAACCATGGACGGTGAAGCTGGCTTGGGGACGAGTACCGACAATGGCATTTGGATTAGAAGCGAAAACACAGTGGTACTGAGCGAGGGATCGGGAAATATTCATTTGCAAGGAGCGGGGGGCAGCGGCAATACCAACAGCGGAATTTATATGTACCAAAGCGCCAGGATCGCTGCCACGGGCACCGGTGATGTCACGCTGGAAGGCACAACCAAAAGCACCACAGGTTCGGGGGCTGGAATCCGCTTGCTCAGCACGACTGGGTCGACCCCGTTGATTGAAACCACATCCGGCGGGCTCATGATCACAGGCAGCGGGGGTGCCGGAAGCATATCGCGAGGCATTGTGACTTCAGGCGGGGTGCAGCTTTTGAGCCAGACGGGGACCATCACTCTGGAAGGAACCAAAGGAACCGCGTCGACGGGAGATGATATCGCATTATCCGGTGACCGCATCGGCACGAACAGCGGACCGGTCTCATCGGGAGACATCGTCCTGATTGCCGACACCCTCTCCATAGCATCAACAGTCCGTATCCAATCCACCGGCAATCTCCTCATTCGGCCGCGCACCCAGACGACCTCCATCGGCATCGGCACCGGAGCCTCCGGCACGCTGAATCTCACCGCCACTGAACTCGATGGCATCGAGGACGGCTTTGCCTCCATCACCATCGGTCACGAAAATGGAAGCGGTGCCATCGATGTGGGGACCTACACCTTCAAGGACAACCTGACCATCCGCACGCCCGTCGGCAACGGCACCATCACCCTGGCCGGAGACCTCGCCACCGGCAGCGGCACGGAGGTCGGCACCATCACCCTGCAGGCGGGACGCAGCATCCTCGGGATCAGTGGGGCCTCGGTGACGACCCAAGGAGAGAACATCGTTTTTAACGCCGACCGCGACCAGGGCACCGGAAGCGACACCGGCGGCGGCAACATCCAGCTCACCGGTATCGACATCACCAGCAACGGTGGAAACATTACCCTCGGCGGCGGGGCCGATCCCCTGGCCACCGCAGCCATTGGCAGCGGGACAACAAGCACGGCGGAGAAGGTTGGTATCTACATGAATGGCGCTACGGTGAACGCGGGCACGGGCGACATCTCCCTGCGCGGGCAGGGTATCGCGGGCACGAGCACCGCCATTGGCATCTTTGCCTTGGGCGGCAATGTCATCGGCGATGCCGCCGCGACCGGCGACATTCTCCTCCACGGCACCGGCGGCAACGGCACCAGCGGCAATCGGGGCGTCTATCTGAGTGGTGCCAACACGGCGGTACGAGCTGAGAAAGGGGTGATTTCGATCA
>CAYLJC010000108.1:0-8176 GCA_964383345.1 uncultured Akkermansia sp.
CTGTGAAATACAGTCGGAGACTTATAGAGAGTGCGGATGGACTCCAAGCAACGATTTTTTAATACGAGACGCGATTTTTTGACGATCTTCACCACCGTCGAAGCGAAGGTGGAAAAAGGCGGGAAAACCTTTGCCATGAAGTTTTACCTGCTCGTCTTCGACACCGGCTCCCGCCTCTACCTGATGCAGGCCGGCACCACCCTGCCCGTGGGCGAGGCCCGCGAGCGGCAGATCCACGAACGGATTCGTTCCTTGGTTGCGAAGGAGCAGATTCTCGGAGAGATTGCCGCGAACCTCATGGCGGAACGCCCCCCTATCCAGGCCACCGGCCGCATTGTCGAAGTCCACGAAGCGGGCCGCCTCTACCGCGTCGAAATGGCCAACGGCCATCGCGCCTACGCCATCATCGAACGCAAAGGCCCGCGGTTGTCTCCGGACGAAAACGCCCTCGGCAGAGAAGTCACCCTGCACTTTTCCCCCTTCGACATGAGCAAATGCCGTCTCGTGGCGTGGCAATCCCCGGCTTCGGACCGCTAACTTCCCACTCCCCGCTTCTTTTCATGCCCCTCCTCCAGGTCAGAGATCTCCGCACCAGCTTCCACACCCGCGACGGCATCGTGCGGGCGGTCGACGGGATCTCTTTTGATGTCGAAGCGGGCGAGACCGTGGGCATCGTCGGGGAATCCGGCTCGGGAAAATCGGTCTGCTGTTATTCCCTGCTCCGGCTCATCCCACAGCCTCCCGGGCGCATCGAGGGCGGCACCGCGAAATTCGGCGATCTCGATCTGCTGCAACTCTCCGAGGCGCACATGAGAAAAGTGAGGGGCAAACGCATCAGCCTGATTTTCCAGGACCCGATGACCTCGCTCAATCCCTACCTGCGCATTTCCACCCAGCTCATTGAGCCGCTGCTCCTGCACGAGCGGATTTCCCCCTCCGCGGCCCTCGCCCGCGCCATCGCCGAACTCGAGGCCGTCGGCATCCCCGACGCAAAAAACCGCATTCACAGCTACCCGCACGAGTTCTCCGGCGGCATGAGGCAGCGGGTCATGATCGCGATGGCCCTGATCACCCGGCCCGAGATCCTCATCGCCGACGAACCGACCACCGCCCTTGATGTCACGGTGCAGCGCCAGGTCCTCGACCTCATCAAAACCCGGCAGCAAGACCTCGGCACCGCCGTCATTTTCATCACCCACGATCTCGCCGTGGTCTCCGAAGTCTGCGATTATGTGAATGTGATGTACGCGGGACGTTTTGTCGAACGAGCCCCCGTCGAAACCCTCTTCACCCGCCCCCGCCACGCTTACACGCGGGCGCTGCAGCGCTCCATCCCCGCGATGCAGAAAAAAGGGGAAAAACTCCACTCCATTCCCGGCCTGCCGCCGAATCTCGCCGAGGGAGTCACCGGCTGCGCCTTCGCCCCGAGATGCGACATCCCCGAGGACGCTCCCGCCCACGCGGCGACCCGACCGGCCCTCGTCGAATTGGGGGAGAACCATTGGGCGCAGGATTGTCCGGGCTGTCTCGCGATGACAGGATGAGCGCGATCCGCCTTCTCCCACGAATTCCCTCCCACGATTTCCCATGTCCTACCTCGAACTCGAAAACCTGACCCGCCACTTCGTCCGGCGCGAGGGCTGGCCGATTCCCCGCAAAACCTTGATCCGGGCAGTCGACAGGGTCTCGTTGCGGATCGAACAGGGTGAGATTCTCGGTCTCGTCGGAGAGAGCGGCTGCGGCAAGTCCACCCTCTCGCGGCTCATCATGCAATTGCTCACACCGACCTCGGGCAGCGTGATTCTCGAGGGAGAGAGACTCGCCGACCTGCCCCCGGCGGAAATCCGGAAACGACGCCGCGATTTCCAAATGATTTTCCAGGATCCCTACGCCTCGCTGAATCCGCGCATGACGGTCTACAGCACCCTCGCCGAAGCGATCCTGACGCGGCGACCGGAACTGCGGCGCAACCGCTCCGAACTCGAAACCGCCGTCGCGGTGCTGATGGCGCGGGTCGGGCTCGACGCGCGCTACATCCGCAAGTACCCGCACGAATTCTCCGGCGGACAGCGCCAGCGCATCGCCATCGCCCGCGCCCTCGGACCGGAACCCAAACTCATCCTCGCCGACGAGCCGGTCTCGGCCCTCGACGTCTCGATCCAGTCGCAGATTCTCAACCTCCTCCTGAAATTGCGCGACGAACTCGGACTGACGATGATCTTCATCTCGCACGATCTCTCGGTGGTGCGCTACATCGCCGACCGCATCGCGGTGATGGACGAGGGCAAGATCGTCGAGACGGGAGAAGCGGACGCTCTTTTCACCTCCCCCGGGTCCGAGGTGACCCGCACCCTGCTGCAAGCCATACCAAAGATTCGCTACGCGTCGACCGCGAGCGCCTCCTGACACCGAGGCGGTTGATGTCGCTCTCTTCCCGATGAAGACCATGCGTTCCCTCCTCTGCCTTCTCTCGCTCCCCTTTTCTCTCCTCGCCGACGAGGCCTGGATCTCGCGAACGCTACTCCCCGACTTCCACGCCGAGGGCGCGGCCGTGGGTGACCTCGACGGAGACGGCGTGGCCGATCTCGCCTACGGACCCTTCTGGTTCACCGGCCCCGACTTCGCCGAGGCGAGGCGCTTCACCGCGGGCGAGCCCTTCGTCGCGGAAAAGGGCTACTCCGATAATTTCTTCAGCTTCATCCACGACATCGACGGAGACGGGAACAGCGACATCCTCGTCTTCGGCTTCCCCGGCAAGGAGGCGCGGCTCTACCGCAACCCCGGCGATCCGGCGGACTCGACCGACTGGACGATGCACCCCGTCGCCGATCAGGTCGCGAACGAGTCTCCATATTTCGTCGACCTCGTCCCGGGGGGGCTATCCGAGATCGTCTGCGCGAGGGACAACACCTACGGTTATTACGAGGCGGGACCCGATCCGACCCGGCCCTGGAAGTGGCACGCCATTTCTGCGGCGGGCGACGCGGCGACTCCCTTCGGCCACGGTCTCGGCGTCGGCGACCTCAACGGGGACGGACGCCTCGACCTCGTGGAAAAGGCCCACTGGTACGAGCAGCCCGCCGATCCCCGGAGAGATCCCTGGCGGAAGCACAAATGGGCGCACCTTCCCTACGGCGGAGGCGGGGCGCAGATTCTCGTGCATGACTTCGACGGGGACGGCGACGCCGACATCGTGACCTCTTACAACGCCCACGCCCGAGGACTCGGCTGGTTCGAGCAATACGAACCCGGCAAGTTCAAACGGCACGATCTCATGGGCGAAAGTTCGACGGAAAATCCCTTCGGTCTCGCCTTCTCGCAGATGCACGCTCTCGCTCTCGCCGACATCGACGGAGACGGGCGCATGGACTTCGTCACCGGCAAGCGCCACTACGCCCATCAAGGCAAGGATCCCGGCGGCCTGCAGGAAGCGGTCCTCTACTGGTTCCGCAACACGGCGGCGGATGCGGATGGAAACGGCCCGCTCGAGTTCGTCCCCCATTTCGTCCACGGTGACTCCGGCGTCGGTGTCGAGGTGAAGGTCGCCGACCTGAATGACGACGGACGCCCCGACATTGTCAGCAGCGGCAAAAAGGGCCTCACCGTTCACATGCAGAACCGGGCCGAGGCTCTTCCCCTCACCGCGGCGGAACGCTGGCGCGTCCCCGACGGTCGCCCGCAGGACGGCTATGGCAGCGGTCTTTCCCCGCAGGAGGCGCTCGCCCGCATGGAGGTGCCCGTGGGTTTCCACGTCGATCTCCTCGCCGCCGAGCCCGACATCACCCAACCCATCGCGATGCACTTCGACGCGCGCGGACGCCTCTGGGTGATCGAGGGCCACACCTACCCGGTGCGCGCCGAAGGCGACCACCACAGCGGCAAGGACCGCATCCTCATCCTCGAGGACGGGGACGGGAACGGCACCTTCGAAACCCGCAAGGTCTTCACCGAAAACATCAACCTCGCCAGCGGCATCGCGGTCGGCTTCGGCGGCGTTTACGTCGGTGCCGCGCCCTATCTTCTCTTCTACCCTGACAAAGACCATAACGACCTGCCCGACGGCGAACCTGAGATCCTCCTCGACGGCTGGGGCTGGCAGGACACCCACGAAACGCTCAACTCCTTCACCTGGGGACCCGACGGCTGGCTCTACGGCTGTCACGGCGTCTTCACCCATTCGCGCGTCGGCAAGCCCGGCACGCCCGAGGAGGAGCGCGCTCCGATCAACGCCGGCGTCTGGCGCTTTCATCCCGTGACCCGCGAATTCGAGGTCTACGCCCACGGCACCAGCAATCCCTGGGGTCTCGATTTCGACGAGCGCGGCGACTGCTTCGTCACCGCCTGTGTCATCCCCCATTTCTATCATCTCTCCCAAGGTGGACGATACCAGCGTCAGGCCGGGCAACATTTCGATCCCTGGACCTTCGACGACATCAAAACCATCGCCGACCACGCCCACTACGTCGGAAACTGGACCGATGTGCGGGGCACAGGGAAGCTCGCCCCGGCCGACACCTCCGCCCTGGGCGGCGGGCACGCCCACTGCGGCCTTGTGCTTTACCAGGCCAACACCTTTCCGCCCGAGTATCGCGGCGACGCCTTCTTCCACAACCTCCACGGCCACCGCATCGTCCGCGAGGCGCTGGAGCGCGACGGCTCCGGCCACGTCGCCCGGCACCGCCCCGACTTTCTCCTCGCCAACCATCACGACCACATCGGCGTGGGAATTCTGCTGGGGCCGGACGGCGCGCTCTACTTCTCCGACTGGACCGACCCCCAGACCTGCCACCACCGCGACGTCGAAATCTGGGACCGTAGCAACGGACGGCTCTATCGCGTCCGCTACGGGGAGGGCAAAAGCGCCGCGACGAATCTGCCGGACCGCTCCGACAGGGAACTCGTCGCCATTCTCGCCCACGCCAACATCTTCCATTCGCGACAGGCCCAACGACTTCTTCAAGAACGTGCCGTCGCCGGAACGCTCGACTCCATCATCGCGGAACAAGCTCTCGGTGCGTTCGAATCGAAGCACTCCTCGAACGCCGCACTCCGCCTCCGCGCCCTCTGGACCCGCCACGCTTGCGGACTGATCGACGAAACCGGCCTCACCGCCTTGCTCGATGACTCCGAGGAAAGCCTGCGCGCCTGGGCCGTGACCCTCCTCGGCGAAAAGAAGACCGCCCTTCCCGCCGCCGTCCTCGCCAGGGTCGAAGCGATGGCCGCCGAGGAGTATTCCCTCTTCGTCCGCCGCCACCTCGCCTCGCTGCTGCAGCGCCTCCCCCTCGAACAGCGCTGGAAGATCGCCGAGGAGCTCGCCGGCCACGGTCGCAGCCTCAACGACCGCAACATTCCCCTGCTCTGCTGGTATAGCATCGAACCGCTCGTCGAAACCGATCCCCAACGCGCCCTCGCTCTCGTCGGACGCACCCCTTGGCCGAACCTGAAAGATTTCCTGACCCGCCGCGCCGCTGTTTTCCCCGAGGGACGCGAATCCATCATGACATCCCTGACGGAAGCACCGAATTCCGACGAATTTACGCTACGAGCGGGGCAACTCCTCACCGCCCTCGCGGGTCTGCCGCCGGTGGAAAAACCAACCGGCTGGGACGCGGTCAAAGCTCACGGTCGGACTCTCGCAGCGATGACGCCACCCGCGTCCGAAGCCCTCGCCCGTCTCGGGGTCCGGTTCGGCGATCCCGAATTCTTTCCAAGATGGCGGGCGATTGCCAGCGATGGAAAGCTCGCCGCCGTCACGCGTATCGAGGCCGTCGAGCTCCTCGCCGCCGGACGCGATCCCGAACTCGGCTTCCTCGCCCGCGAACTGCTCGCCGAGCCCCCCCTGCAACCCGTCGCCCTCGCCGCCCTGCGTCGGCATCCCGGATCGGAGACGGCGGCGGCTCTCGTCCCGCATCTCACCACCTTCCCTCCGAGCCTGCGCAACGAGGCCATCAACCTGCTCGCCGCGAAACCCGAATCCGCCCTCCTCCTGCTGCGGGCCGTCGATGAGAAAACCCTGCCCTCGTCCCTCGTCTCGCCCGTGCTGCTCGATCAGTTCGCGCGCTTCGAGAACCCTGACATCGACACCTTGATCTCACGCAACTGGATTCGCGGCGGCACCGAAATCGACCTCGCACAGCTCGCCGCCGCCATCGAATCCTGGAAGAAAAAGCTGCACCCCAAGGTCATGGCCAGAGCCGAGGCCTCGCGCGGGCGACAGGTCTACGCGGCCACTTGCGGGACCTGCCACCAGCTCTTCGGCGAAGGCGTCGCCCTCGGACCCGATCTCACCGGATCGAACCGGGCCGACCTCACCTACCTTCTCGAAAATGTGCTCGCTCCCAGCGCCGTCGTCGGGAAGGACTACCTTCTGAACGTTTTTACAATGAAAGACGGCTCCACCCTCGGCGGCATGGTCGGCGGGGAGACGCCCGGTTTCGCCAGGCTCGTCCTGCCCGGCGGCGCGGCTGTCGATGTGAACCTGGCCGAGGTCGCGAAACGCGAGGAACTGGCGCAATCCCTCATGCCCGCCGGTCTCTTCGAGGCCCTGCCCCTCGAACAGGTTGCCGATCTCGTGAAGTATCTGGCCAGTCCCTCGCAGGTGCCGCTGCCCGGCGACAGATCCGCCGTCGATCCCGCCAGCGCGGTGCCGCCTCCGGCCAAGGGTGTCGTTCGCGTCGAGGGCGAGGCGCTGATCGAAACCGCCCTCGTCGAAGGAGGCCGGGTCAGGGCCCAGGGCATGGCCGGCTTCGGTCCCGGGTGGTCGGGGAACAGTCATCTCTGGTGGACCGGAGGCGAGCCCGGCGAAGTCCTCACCCTGAAAGTCAACGGCCTGAAACCCGGCAGCCACCATGTCACTCTTTTCCCCACCACGGCGTGCGACTACGCCACGATCCGCGTGGCGATCAACGGCCAACTCCGGGAGGCCGATCTCTACACCGGGAAAGTCCTGCCCGGCGCGCCGATCCGCTTCGAGACGGTCAACGTCAGCCCGACCGAGCCGCTCCAGATCGACGTGCATCTCACCGGGGCCAATCCCGCCGCCCTGCCCCGCCACATGTTCGGCCTCGACCGCATCGAAGTGGAGCGAGCGCGGTGATGGGCTTCCTCCATCCGCCGTCCGCCGCGGGACCACTCACGAGTATTTCGGATCTTTTCCCGGATCGGTCTCGTAGAGGTACTCCTTGCTCCCCGAACTGTGCGCTTCGAGGTGTTCCGCCACAAAACGCCGGTAATGGGGATCTTCGCGGAACATCTCGTACTTGTCGCGGCTCTCGAAATCCGCCGAAAGGAAAAATCCGTGGAGATTCGACGGATCGATGGCGCGTCCCGAACGATAGTTGTGCGCCTCGTTGATCCGGCGGAAGCAGGATCGGCTCGCGCGGATCATTTCCTCCACAACCTCCTCGGACGTGCCTTTTCGGATCCGATACAGGGCGATGTAGTGGACCATAACGGGAAAACAAGGGGGGAAAAACGGCGTCTCGACCCCCGCTCAGTCGCGCCACACCAAGGCGCCTTTTTTGAGGGCGTAGAGGTAGCCGACAAAAAGGATGCCGACGAAACCGAGCATGGCCCAGAGGAAAACCAGACTTCCTTCACCGATATGCTCGCGGTAGACGGTGGCCCAGGGATAGAGGAAGACCACCTCGATGTCAAAAAGGACAAAAAGCATCGCCACGAGATAAAATTTCACGCTGAAGCGGGCCTGGGCCCCGCCGATGGGGATCATTCCGCATTCGTAGGCGGAGTCCTTCATCGGATTGCGGAGGGCGCGTTTTCCGAGGAGGGCGCTGGCGACGAGGGTGGCACCGGCAAAACCAGCCGCAATCACGATCTGGAGGAGAACGGGGATGTAATCAGAAACCATGGCGACAAAAAACGACAAAAAAAATCCGTTGGGCTGAGGAGGCAGCCCAACGGAATGTATTGAATTTGGTCGTTCCGTCCAGACGATTTCACGTCTCTCGGAAGAAAGATGCACCGGCCCGCTACGGCCGGTGCCTAGGGTCTTTGGGCACCCGAAGGGCCCGAGGGGTCACGATTCAAGTCGTCACGGGAGGGCTGGCGGCGTCCTGGATGTTTTCCAGTCCGCGATAGACTTTGCCATTCTTTTCGACAAGGCCGCGGGTAACGAGATTCTGGAGTTTCTCGTAGGCGCGGAGGCGGAGCATCTCCT
>CAYLJC010000109.1:0-4571 GCA_964383345.1 uncultured Akkermansia sp.
ACGCCTCGCGGGAAGAGCAGGATTTCATCGTCACCGTCCTCGTTCCGGTCACGACGCTCTGCCCGTGTTCCAAGGCGATCAGCGCCCGCGGTGCCCACAACCAGCGCGGCATCGTCACCTACGCGGTGAAGTTCAGCGGCGAACCGATCTGGATCGAAGATCTCATCCGCCTCGTCGAACGCTGCGCGAGCTGTGAACTCTACAGCATTCTGAAACGTCCCGACGAAAAACACGTCACCGAGGTCGCCTACGACAATCCCGTCTTTGTCGAAGACCTCGTCCGCAATGTCGCCGCCGCCTCCGACGCCCAGGCCGGGATCGCCTGGTACAAAGTCGAGGCCGAAAACTTCGAATCCATTCACAATCACAACGCCTACGCGGTGATTGAAAAAGAAGCGAACCCGGAGCGGACCGGGTGAAGAATGGCGCGCCCGGGCGGAATACGTCCGACGCATCGCGCCGGACTTGGCCCGTCACGCCGCCAGTTCGAGCTTCGGCTCCATCGCCGCGACGATGGGAACATCCTCCCGCCGTTCCCGGTTGTGGAGCACCAGACCGCCGCCGTGGCGCTCGAGATCGACACTCTCGCCGCTCTGCCACCAGGTGACATCGTGATGATTCCGCTCCGGATCGGCGAGACGCCACAAGCTGCCGTCGTCGAGATGGATGAGTTCATCCCACATGAAACTGAAATTCCTTCGTTTGAGTCGTTTTCTGTTCATGGGAACATCTTCAACGGTTTTGCAGAAAATGTCAACATTTGAACAGCGTTTTTTTGGCCTTTCCCGCCCCACCCGGAAACTCCTTGACGAAACCCTCCCGCCACGGATTCCTTACCCTCTCCCTTTTCCCATCTTCTCATGACAAAAAACGATACCTCCTGGAACCGCCGTCATTTTCTCCAGGGTTCCCTGGTCGGAGCCGGGGCCGTCATTGCCTCGACCTCGGAAACCACCGTCGCCGCCGTCGCGGCGGACGCTTCGCCCGAGATCACCGAGGAAGTTGATGTGCTCGTGGTGGGCGGAGGCACCGCCGGAACCATCGCCGCGATCCAGGCCGGACGCCTCGGTGCCAAAACCCTCCTCCTCGAACGCAACAGCCAGCTCGGCGGCACCATGACCACCGGCGGGGTCGCTTTTCCCGGTCTCTTCGACGCCTGGGGCAAACAAATCATCGCCGGGATAGGATGGGAACTCGTCAAGGAAAGCGTCGAACTCGACGAGGGCACTTTTCCGGACTTCGCCAAAGTCCCCCGGCGCCACTGGCACAATCAGATCTACACCAACCAGTTCCTCTACGCGATCCTCTGCGAGGAAAAATGCGCCGCCGCCGGGGTGGCGATCGCCTACTACGAATTTCCTGACACAGTGACAAAAACCGAAGCCGGCTGGCAGGTGGACTGCATTGGTTTCGGGACCAAACGCCGGGTCCTCTGCCGCCAGATCGTGGATTGCACCGGCGGTGCCGAAGTCGTCGGACTGCTCGGTTATCCGCGCCTCCGCGAGGAAGAGCGCCAGCCCGGCTCCTTTCTCTACATGCTCGGCAAGGCCCACGAACCGGGCCGCAACCAGATCCACCGCCTCTACGTTCACGGAGCGGACTCGAGCAACTCCCGCACCGCTACCGAAGCGAACCTCGCCGGACGCAAATCCATCCTCGAAAAAGTGCGCCGGGAGAAAAAGCGCCTCATGCACCTGCAGCCCGAGACCGGCTTCCGCGAGAGCTATCGCATCGAGGGCGAAACGATGGTCACGGTGAACGACTACACGGCGGGACGCTTTTTCGACGACGCCATCTCCTACGCTTTTTACCCCGTCGATCTGCACACCCGCAAGGGCGTCAAACCCGCCCCTCTCAAACCCGGGGTGATCCCCACGATTCCTCTCCGCGCCCTTATTCCCAAAGGCAGCCGCAATCTCATCGTGGCGGGCCGCTGTGTCAGCAGCGACCGTCTCGCCAACTCCGGTCTCCGCGTCCAGGCCTCGTGCATGGGCATGGGTCAGGCCGCCGGTGTCGCCGCCGCCCTCGCCGCCAAAGGCGGGAGCACTCCGCTGGAGGTTCCCCTGACAGAGATTCACGACCGCCTCCGCGAACACCACCAGATCGTGCCCGCGAAAGCATGATCGCGAGAGCATGAGCCAGCGTTTTGTCACCCTGCTGACGGCAACGAGCTTTGTGGTCCTCTCCGTCACCGGGGTGATCGCCTTCGTGCGTCCTTTCTCCCTCACCGTGATCGGGATTCATGCCCTCATCGGCTTTGCCTTTGTCGCCCTCGTGATCTTTCACGTCGCCGCCAGTTCCCGCGCGATGAGCCGCCATCTCCGCAGTCCGACCCTCTGGACCAGCCTTTTCCTCACCGCCCTCGCCACCGCGGTGCTCTGGTGGCAACCGCGACCGGTCCGAACCGTGCTCGGCTGGAGTGGAAATCTCGGCCCCGCCCTGACCCGTTTTGAAGCCGGAGAACGGGGCATGGTCTTCCGCTACAGCCCCGATCCGGCCTACCAAATGATCCTCGAGGTCCGCAGCGGAGCCTCCTACGATCCGGCGAATCCGCCCCGCATCGCCATCTGGCTGGAAAACCAGTCGCATTATCATATCAAGACTCTCCTCGAACCCGGCAGCAACGACGGTGAGGAGATGCTGCCCTACTGGGCTTTCAAAGTCGCCGGATGGCAGGCCGCCCTGGATGACGCGGAAAAACGCGAGGCCTCCCTCGACGATCTCGTCGACGCCATCTCCAGCCCCACCGAGAACAGCTCCTTTGATCCGGCCGACTACATCCTGCCGCAAAAAACCGAATCCTCCATGCCCTACCGCCTCCTGATCGAAGTCAACCAACCGGGCGACGCCTCGGAAAAAACCAAAGACCAGCCCTCCCTCGTCTATCAGGTCGAGATCGATAACTTCGACCCCCGCACCTTTCAGCTCCTCGACATCGTCGGTTATCCGGTGAAGGAGGAAAACGACGAAGGCAAAACCGAATGGAACCTCTATTTTGCGGACGAACAATTCGACTCCGCCCTCGCTCTCATCGACAGCGCCCTGCTCACGATAGAGCGCGGCCCACGGGCGGAAACCCGATCCAGCCGAGGGGAGTGAAGGGCAAGGGAAGGAAAGAGGAAAATGCGGCAAGTTTTCGGAGTTGCTTTGCTTTTTCACAAGAGCAAGCGTTCGCTTTGTCCTCCTCTTTTGACATGCCCCCCCTTTTCTCCCGAATCCTCCACCGGCTCCTCGTCATCCTCGCCCTGTGCGCTTTTTCTCCCACGAGCGGTGCCGAAAAAAACGCGGCCTTCTCTCCCAAGGACTGGAGCGTGCGATGCTGGAACAAGGAGACGCGCCTATGGGAAGATCTCGGCCTCGCTACCATGACCGTCACGCAAGTGGACGGGGCGACACGGATCACCAATAACCGCGGCATTCATCGTCATGCTCATCTCGTCTACCCGAAAGGTCTGGAAGGTGACTTCACCTTGATCCTTGAGCTTCGGGGAGGGTATGAACTCGGTTTTCTCAATGCGGCGGGCAAAGACGAGATGCTCTACGTGGAATTGGAAGAAAAGCACGGCACGGGCGTCGCCGGAGAGTTTCACCGCTTCGAGATCAGTCGGCGCGGCACGCGTTTCACGATCCTGCGGAACGGACGGGTTCTGCCCATGGTGCATTTCCAATTCGATTACAGTGAGGCCTTTGTCCTCACTCTCGCGATCAAGAAAGGCGAAAGCGCCGAAATCCGTTCCGTCACTCTGGCACATGAGTAACATTCTCTCGTCCTCCGCCCCTGCGGCGAAGACCTCCGTTCAAGCGATCTGGAGCCTCGTCCTCGGCATTCTCGGCATGGGCTGCCTCTGGCTGCTCGGATCGATCCCGGCGATTCTGCTCGGGATCGCGGCGTTGAAGAACATCGATCATTCCGGCGGTGCCCTGAAAGGCCGCGGTCTCGGCATCGCGGGGATCGTCACCGGCAGTGTCGGGATTTTCACGGGCATCCTCATCCTGGCCTCCTTGGCAATGCCCGCCTACAACGGCATCCAGCGTCGGGCCGAGACGGCACGGGAAATGATGCGGATGGAGCAGGTCATGCTCGCCTGCATGAGCTACGCGGCGGACCACGACGGTCGCTATCCCGAATCCCTCGGCATTCTCGAGGAGGACCCGCTGCTCGAACTCGCTCCCGCTTCCGGATCCTCTTTTCTCTATCGCCCGGGATTCACCACGGCCTCCGCTTCCGGTGAAATCCTCCTCGCCTCCCCGTCGCCTCTGCGCGGCACACGCATCGTCGGATTCCCGGACGGGAACATCGAGATGATTCCCGAAACACGCTTCCAGTCCGACTACGCGCACCTCTTTCCCTGAAGCCCGGTTCCCGCGTCCGTTGTTTCGAAATCTCCGCTTCGGTGTCTTCGATGGGGCAACGGACCATCGGGAATTGATCTCCTGCCGGAAAACTGCCACACTCGGTTCCGATGAAGGCAGGTAAGGGTATCGGTATCCGGTTTCAGGCGATGCGAGAGATCGTGACCCTGCTCCTTGGCGCGGCGGGATGCTTTGTTCCGGGCGGCCCTTCCGATGCC
>CAYLJC010000109.1:4581-6424 GCA_964383345.1 uncultured Akkermansia sp.
CGAGGGATTTCCCGGACCTCGGGTCCGTTTGGTTTTCGCGCTTGCTCGACCACGAGACCCGGACCAAGGCACTTTGGGAATGGGACGAGGCACGGCGTGCGGCGACCGGAGAGACCAGGCGGAAGGGAGAGGATACTTTCGAGTATTTTGCCGCCGGACATCGTTCCATCCGAGTGCTGCGCTGTCCACAGCCGGGTTTGCCGGAGGCGTGGCTGGTGTGGTGGCGGCATGATTTCAAGGATACCGGAGCGATCCTGTATGGTCCCGATCCCGAAGACTATCCGTTATCCACCGTCGAAGCCGCGCAGCGTGTCGAAACGGAGAGGCTTCTGCGCGAGCGGGAGAACGCGGGCCTCGTCTGGAAACCGGAAGAGCCGTGGCTGGAATCGGTCGGAGCTTTTCTGATCGACAGTAAGGGGAGAGTGCTGAGCGAATACCAGTACATGGGCTGTGGGGTCGTCGCCGACGTGGACGGGGACGGGATGCTGGATTGGGTGGAGTTCTCGCGAGTCCGCCTCGTCAACGAAACGCCGGGAGCAAAAGAGGATGCGGAAACTCCTTCCAAAGTTCTCGCCGATTTGATCGCATCCGGTCCCGTGGACTTAGGGAAGCCACGTTCCGCCGTGTGGCTCGGCAACTTGGGCCGACCACAGGTCTCGCCGGAGAGGCCTTTCCGACTCGACATCCGCGAGAGAGCCGGAGTTGCGGGGTTGGATCTCGTCCTCGTCCCGCAGACGACGGAGTATCCCTTCGACGAGGCGGATCGCGGGGAATCGGTCCTTCGCCCCGGCGTGACACCGCCCGGTTCCGACCTCTTCGCGCTCGATCCGCTCGACCCCGCCCAGTCTATACGGCGTTTTGCCAACGAGCGTTTCGGATGGCGGCGATCTTCGGTTGGAGGGGGCGACCAGGATGCTTCGGATCTTCGTGCCGGTGAGCCTGACAGGGCCACCGTGGATTCGTCCGGCATCCCCTTTTCGGTTCCTCTCGGGATTGCGGACCTGTCCCCTGCGGAGGCCGCCCTCGCCCTCGTCGAACACAACCGCGACGACGCACATCGGGAGAGATTCGATCTCGTTCTCGAACCGCCTTTGCCCGATTCGCCCATCAGTGGCTGGGTCGAGGTGGTCGTCGAGCCGGGTTGGGCGGACTCAAGCCTGAACGTATGGTGGTTGCGCGAGGACGGAGGGGAATGCTGGACCTGCTCGCCCAAGGACAAAGCCACCGCCTTCGTCGTGACCGAGGTGTCGAGGGAACCGCTCGCGCAGTGGATCGCGCTCCTCGCGCATCTCGACCGCGTCCGAACCGTGCCACGCGACGATTTCACCGTCTTTCTCAAACATGATCGCATGGGAGGCGACGATTACACCGTGGTCACGATCCGGGCGGGCCTGCTGGGACCATCGCCACAACTCGTCGCCTTCGAACCCGCCATTCCTACGTTGTGGCAAGCGATCCGCGGTCCCTATGACCGGCCCGCCGCCGCCGCGCTCGCTGTGGTTTTGGGAACGACTCCTCCCGCTTGGAATGGTTCCTGGAATTCTGAAGCGCACCCACTTCCCGAAACCGCCGAGGCATGGCTTGATCCCGAGATCGTGTCGAACGTACCGCCTCCGCTCGTCCGGCACGTGGTCCGTGCGATCGGGATGCGAGGAAAAAAGGAGTTCCGCCCCCGGCTCGAAGCTTTGCTCCGGCATTGGGGACCGGCGAGTCCCGGAGAAGAGGCCTTGGCGAAGGCTCGGGCCGAGGAGCGAACGGCCAGACATGCGATACAGGTACCGCCCCACGATTCCTCGAATACCGCTTGGCGGTGCTGGCACCTCGCCATTGTCGAGGTCCGGGA
>CAYLJC010000109.1:6434-8123 GCA_964383345.1 uncultured Akkermansia sp.
TTCGCGCCGACGATCAGCAGGTGATCGGTGCGATCGAGGTCCGGGATCGGGAGGCGCGGCAGGTTGCTGACACGCCGTCGCAACTCCGGGAGACGGTAGTGGCAGCCCTCCGCATGCTCGGCTCGCGCGACGATCCAGCCCATCTCGAAGCGTGGGCGAAGGAAGCCGACGATCTCGGCGCGGAATGGGCGAGGGAACGGCTCTGGTCGATGGAGCGATGATTCCAACCTGCGCGACTGGTGCTGGATCGCTCCGGGGATGGAGGCGAGGGTGAAAGCCGCGATCCAAACACTCCTGACCCCCTCCGTGAGAATCGTGCGTGTCTTGCTGGTCCCCGCCACGATGGAGGGACAGGTTCTTGTCAAACGTTCAGACGAGATCGGCGGGCGCTTCTTTTTCCTCCTCCACCTCCGCTAGCATGACCCGACCGGAGGGCATCGGCAGGGCCGCGTCGCGACGCTGGATGAGGTGCTCGACAATGCGGTTGGCCATCGCGCGGTGTCCCGAGGGCAGGCGCAGGGTGAGTTTTCTTGTCCCGGTGAGATCGTAAAGGACAACGTCCTCACTGAAAAAGCGGGGTTCCTGAGTGATTTCCAACCCGTCGAGGACGAGCTCGGCATGGTAGAGGCGCATCCAGCGACGTCCCACAAAATGGAGACAACCCGGAGAGGCACTCTCGGCGACAAGCCGTCCCAAGGTCATCGCGGTAAAACCGGGGAAACGTTTGCACGCTCCGATGAGAATTTTCGCCGACCACTCGAGATCGGCCTTGCGACCTCCGAGCACACTGCCGAGCTTTTGATCTTCTGCGGATCCGAGACCGGCATAGAGCAGCTTTTCCGCGTCGGGGCGGGAGACAAGCGCGAAGGCCTTGTGGGCGACAAGCCAGAGAAACGCCCGGATCCGGCGGAAGAGCTTCGGCGTCATATACAAACTGATACCGAGAAAAACCAGACAAATGACTGCGCTGAGAATCGGGTTCACCGTCATCAGCGCGAGACCGCCCAGCACCGCGACATCTTCAGAAACGCTCGCGACGATATTCGAGACCGGTTCGGGCGACGCGTTGATAGCGAGACGAGTGCCGGATTTGAATCCGTGCGCCACGAGGGTGGCACCGCCCGCGAGCATCGCCACGACCACCTCGAAGCCGGGGTCGGTCGGCCCGAGGGTCTGCAGGGCGAGCAACCCGCCGCCGACGGGACGGATCAGGGTGTGGACCGTGTCCCACAGCGAATCGACCCACGGAATCTTGTCGGAGAAAAACTCCAAAAAAAAGAAAATTCCCGCCGCCGTGACCACGAGCGGATCCCCCAGAACCAAAAGATCGGGGTAGGTGGTCGAGACATCGACCCAGCCCTGCTGGATGGCCAGACCGGTGACGAGGACCACGAGGTAGAGGTTCAGCCCCGCGAGCGTGGCGAAGCCGAGGGCGACGGCGAGTGTTTCGAGAACTTCCATGAGGCGGGAGGGTTGGGGAGCGAGGAGAGGGTTCCGGCTGTTCTGCCACGAAAGCCCTCCCCTTTTGCGATTACAACGTTCGCATCCCTTGTGATCGTAGGGAAAAAATAGTAGGATGAAGCCCCCACGTTCTCGCGCTATTTCGATAATTTAAAGATCTATATCAGATGAAGCTTGAAAAATGAAAAAATAACATAAAACTTGGAAAAAACTAGCTTTATATTTACA
>CAYLJC010000110.1:0-8036 GCA_964383345.1 uncultured Akkermansia sp.
GACGGGAAGCAAAAAAGAGCAAAATGAGCAATTTTCACCGCAGGCGGCCCTCCTCGAGACGAAAGGCGTAACGCCCCGCCTCGATATCGACCAGCGGGGGCTGACGCACGTTTTCAAAAAAATCGTATCCTTCCTTCAAATTCATCCAAAATTCCAGGCTCGAGGAATTCTCCCGCCAGGCCCGGTCCATCCGTTTGTCGGTCATGCGAAAGGGCAGCACGCTGATGCGGAGCCGCTCCTGCCCCGCTTCCAGGCCCGCCGCCGCGAGGGTGTAGACTTCCTCCATGTCTTCCGGAGCAAGAGCGTAGGCCCCGGCGGCGTTGGCTCCGCCGTGGAGCATCAGATCGCTCCCCGTGAATCCGTGGTAGCGGTCGTAGCGGTTGGGAAAACCCAGGTCGATCCCGAGATGGTGCTTCGTCTCGGGACGCATGCTGTCGGCCGAGGCGATGTAAAATCCCTCGGGGGCCTGTCCGTCGCCTTCGCGCAGCTTCGGGCCGGGCTGGCCCGCGCAATGGGTCAGCCGGAACACCTTGAAAAGAACATACTGCGGCTCGGTCGCGCTTTTCATCCACACCTCCAATTCCAATTCCTCTTTGAAAACGCGGAGATGCACCGGATCCCCCGGGACGAGCCCGAGGGGGGCGAGATCGCCCCGCAACCTCTCCGCAACCTCTTGGGTGATGAGGCGGGTGCGGGGTGTCTCCGGCACCTCGCCGGAATCGAAAAAGGGGATTTTCTTTCCTTCGCTCGAGGAGGAAGAGGAGAAAAAGCCCTCCATGATGCGCTTGGTTTTCGCCGCAAGGGGATAAGGAACACGCTCGGAAGCCCGCGCGACGTCCGCTTCCACGGCAGCGGGCTTTTCCTCCGGATCCCCCGGTTCCCCCGAACCGCGACGGAAACGGGCCTTCCACCGGTCGGAAAATTCGACCCACTCTTCGTAGAGAGCGCTCGCCCGGGGACTCGAGGGAATCTTCTCCCCGCCCTCCCCCATGCGGGCGTCGAGCCAGTCACGAACGAGCCAGGGGGCACCGATACCCACTCCTAGCAAAAAAAGAGAAATCAAAAGACGGGGAGACATTTTTAAAAACTTTGCCTAAAAATTTTATGAAATCAAACAAAACTGATTGTTAATTTTAGTTTATCTTCTCGGCCGACCCCGCCCCGTGAATTTGCCGCTTGGTTTCCCCGCGTTTTCCCGTTTATTTGGCCCCCCATCATGAATACCCCAGGAGAAGAAAGCCCGGCCATCGGCGTCATCGGAGGCTCGGGACTGTACGAAATCGAAGGCCTCGCCGAAGTGGAGGAAATCCGGGTCGAGACCCCCTTCGGCGATCCCTCGGATCTCATCGTGCGCGGTCGTCTCGCGGGGCGGCGGGTATGCTTCCTCCCCCGCCACGGCAGGGGACACCGGCTCCTCCCCACCGAACTGAACCACCGCGCCAACCTCTGGGCGCTGCGCTCTCTCGACGTGCGCTGGATCCTCGCGGTGACCGCGGTGGGTTCGCTGCGGGAGGAATACCAACCCCGCGACATCGTCCTGCCCGATCAGTTCTTCGACCGCACCAGCCAGCGCGCCCAACACACCTTCTTCGGCGAGGGCATCGTCGCCCATGTCGGCTTCAGCGATCCGCTCTCGGCGGGGCTCCGCACCCTCCTCCTGGAGAGCGCCACCGCCCTCGGCAAGCGCGTCCACCACGGCGGCACCTACGTGAACATGGACGGTCCCGCCTTTTCCACCCGCGCCGAGTCCGA
This sequence comes from uncultured Akkermansia sp., assembly GCA_964383345.1. Classification (GTDB taxonomy): domain Bacteria; phylum Verrucomicrobiota; class Verrucomicrobiia; order Verrucomicrobiales; family DEV007; genus Arctic95D-9. The sequence continues at coordinate 1,753 of CAYLJC010000110.1, forward strand.
GACCAACCGGGCCCTCGGTTTTGATCTCATCGGCATGACCAATCTGCCCGAAGCCAAACTCGCCCGCGAAGCCGAGATCGCCCTCGCCACCCTCGCCATGGTGACCGACTACGACTGCTGGAAACCCGAGGAGGACGCCGTCAGCGCCCACGCTGTGATCGAACACGTCCAGGCCAACGCCGCCACCGCAAAAGCCATTCTCGCCGAAGTGATCCCCCGCATTCCCACCGAGCCGGACTGGCCCGAGCACCGCGCCCTCGACGCCGCCATTTTCACCGACCGGGCGGCCTGGCCCGAAGCCACCTGCCGCAAGCTGGCCCCCATACTTCAAAGATTTTTAAAATATTAAGGATATTTTGCATTTCTGAGTTGCGGATTTATAAAATTTTATTAGGTTTGCGAGTTGCTTCCTTCACCTCCCGTCATCGATTGAAAACGTTCCTTCCCCCCCTCCTGACCGCTCTTCTCTTCCTGGGAACGAGTGCTTCCGTAACCTCTTGCACCCCCGGCGGCGGCAAGAAAAAGAGTGCCGCGACCGAGGCGGCTCCGGTGGGTGGAGAGGACGAGCCGCTCCCCACCTCGATCGGAACGAAGGATTCCTACTCGCGCGTCGACACCAGCCTGCCCTTCCTCGCCCTGACATTCGACGACGGGCCCCACCCGCAGCATACCCCGAGGCTGCTCGACATCCTCAAACAGCGCAACGTCAAGGCCACCTTCTACGTGGTTGCCCCCAACGTGAAGCGCTACCCCGAGATCATGCGCCGCATCATCGCCGAAGGCCACGAAATCGGGAACCACACCGTCACCCACGGCAATCTCACGAAAATGTCCGAGGCGGCGGTGAAACGGGAACTCACCACCACCCACTACGCCATCGTCGCGGCCACCGGCGTCGCCCCACGCACGATGCGCCCGCCCTACGGGGCGATCACCTCCGCGCAGAAATCCTGGATCCGCCGCGATCTCGGCTATCCCACGATCCTCTGGTCGGTCGATCCCGAAGACTGGAAAAAACCCGGGTCATCGGTCGTCACCTCGCGCCTCGTCTCGGGAGCAAGCCCGGGGGGGATTCTGCTCGTCCACGACATCCACTCCGCCTCCGTCGACGCGATCCCCGCCGCGGTGGACCAGCTCCTCGCCCGCGGATTCCAGTTCGTCACCGTGACCCAACTCATCGCGATGGATGGCAAGGGATGAGGCCAAGAGGGGAAATCCGGGTTGAATTTCCCTCCCCCGGGCGGAACACTTGTCGCATCGACCGCCCCGGTCCCGACATCCGGTTTTCCGCTTCCATCGTTTCCATGAAAGCCCTCCTCCCCACCCTCCTGTCGCTCCTGCTCCTGAGCGCTTGCCAGGTGCCGTCCTCGGTCTCGAAGACCACGGCGACGAGCCCCGCCGGAGGAGAACTGAAAATCGCCCTGCCTCCTCTCCTCGTCGGCCTGGAAGGCCCGACCTGGGACGAGGTGCAACCGGTCGAGGAGAAATTCCCGGGCTGGAGCCGCCCCATCGACAACACCTACACCCGGGTCACGACCGACCGCAAAGTTCTCGCGATCACCTTTGACGACGGTCCCCACCCCGAGAACACCCCGCGGCTCCTCGACATGCTGAAGGAGCGCGACATCAAGGCGACCTTCTACGTCGTGGGAAACATGGTGAAATACAGCCCGCACCTGCTCCGCCGCATGATCGTCGAGGGCCACGAGATCGGGAACCACACCGTCACCCACGGCAATCTCGCCCGCATGTCCGACGCGGCCCTGCGCAAGGAACTGCGCACCGCCCACGATCAGATCCTCGACGCGACGGGAGTCCCCCCGCGCACCATGCGCCCGCCCGGAGGAGCCATCAAAACGAGCCAGAAAGATCTGATGATGAACGAATTCGGCTACCCCACGATTCTCTGGTCGGTCGATCCCGAAGACTGGAAACGCCCCGGACCCGCCGTGGTCACGAACCGTCTCGTCAGCGGCGCGAGCCCCGGCGGCATCCTCCTCGTCCACGACCTCCACAAACCCACCGTCGACGCGATGCCCGCAACACTCGATCAACTGCTCGCCCAGGGCTACGAGTTCGTCACCGTGACCGAGTTGATCGAACTCGATGAGAAACCGTCCGAAACACCGTCCGACGAGCAGACGGATTGAGGAACCGGATTGAGGGACAGGCTGTCTGTCCGATCCCGAGGGATTGAGGAACAGGGACAGGCTATCTGTCCGATCCCTCCCGCCTCCACCCCAAGGAAAACCTGTCAGCGTGCGGTCTCTTCGAAATCGAGGCGGAGCGCCGGGGTGGGAAGCGGTTCCCCGGCCGGTGGAGCGGCGAGTTGGTCATCGCGGCGGTGACGCCACTCCGTCAAGGTGCTTTCCCCGGCGAACCGTCCCCTCGCGGCGTCTCGCGACGAAAGAGCATGAGAAATGCGGGCGAAGCCGGGAACGCGGCGGAGTCCAAAAGGGAGATACCCCGAATCCCCGGATTCCGCCGAAGCGATCCTGCCGAGAATCTCTCCCCGCCGCACCTGGGCTCCCACCGGAACCCGGATCGTCCCGAGGTTCCCGTAGACACTCTCGATCATCTCCCCCTCCCCTGTCTCGTGCAGGAGCATCACCACATTTCCCCGGTCCGGAGAGGGCGCTCCCGCGTAGAGCACCTTTCCATCCGCCACCGCGAAGACGGGGGCGTCCTGATCGGCACCCGACCCTCCGATGCCGTGAAAAACCTCACCGGTCTGTCCGTTTTCCTGAAACGACCGCGCCAGGTGGGTGAGCGCCCCGTGCTCGCTCCCCACGGGAAAATCGAAATCCACGGCGGTGGGAGCGAGGACCAGTTCGGTGGGCGAAAGGACGGCGAAGGCCGGATCGAATATCGCGTCGGGAGCGACCCGGAGCAGGCCGATCCGCGCAGGCACAAAACCTTCCGACTCGGTTTCCGGCCCCTTTTGGCCCGCCCGGATTGCGATGAACACCAGCATCACGACGGCGCAGAGGGCGAAAAAGACCGGAAAGACAAATCGATTCAGCTCCCTCAGGTGGGCGCGGAGGTCAAAATGGGGATTCGTTCTCAAAATCCTCCCAATAGAAGGTCGTTCGGGCCATTTCGCAACGGCAGCCCGCCAAAATGGCCGTACACTCCCCCCGCTGCCGATGGATGACAAAAACGCAACTTGTAGCCCTTTGCGCCGGTTCCGGCTCGAACTCGCCTATGACGGACGCCCCTTTTCCGGGTGGCAGAGTCAGGCGAGCGATGACGCGGTACAGGATCACCTGCAGCGGGCTCTCACCGCGATCTGCCCCGCCGTCACCACGGTGCAGGGCTCGGGCCGCACCGATGCGGGGGTCTCGGCACTCGCCCAGGTCGCCCACTTCGACGCACCCGCCGCCTCGCGCATGGACGGCGGTGCCTGGCAACGCGCCCTCAACACAAAGCTTCCCCCCACCATCCGGGTGACGCGCTGCGCGGCGACCGATCCGCAGTTTCACGCCCGCTTTTCCGCCCTCTCCAAAACCTATCGCTATCACATTTTCACCGGCGAAATCCTCCCTCCCCTGCTCCACGGTCTCGCCTGGCATCAACGCGGGTTCGCCTCCGCCGAGGCCCTCGCCGCCGTGCTCGCGCTTTTCGAGGGCACCCACGATTTCGGCGCTTTTTCCGCCAAACGGCACGACGGCCGGGACGAGGGGCGCGATACCGTCCGCACGATCACGACGGCCCGCCTCACCGAGCGAGGAAACGACTCCCTCGTCCTCGAATTCCGGGGAAACGGCTTCCTGTATAAAATGGTCCGTTTTCTTGTCGGTTCCGCGGTGTACTGTGTGAGAGGCAGAATCTCCCGCCGGGAAATGAGCCGCCTGCTGGAGGGTGACACCGGGGAAACGAAGGCTCCCTACTGTGCCCCCGCCGACGGACTCACCCTCGTGGAGGTGGACTATCCGGAAGAATTCGGGATGTTGGGAACGACTCCCCTCGCCCGGGAAACAGGAGAACCCCCGCACCGCTGACATGGCTTTGTTTTTCAAAAAACCCGAAATCGGAGAAAACCGCATCGAGAACTCGGGGCGGTGGCCGGTGCGGCTGACCCAATTCCAGCTCATCGACGAGTACGAATTTCCCGCGACGAATTTCCCCGAGATCTTTTTTGTGCAGGAAGGCAATTTCCTCCACGAGACCGACGCGGGCGGCCAGGCGATCCGCGAAGGGGCGGCGATCGTGGTCAATCCGGGTCTGCGCCACACCGTGAAACAGCCCGCCGAAGTGCTCCTCACCCGGGTGCGTTTCCTCCCCGAGTGGCTCACCCGCGAGTACGAAATCATCGTGAACACCCCGCATCTGCTCTCGCTTTTTTTCGACCAATCGTGGTTCCGCTTCCCCCGCGAGGAGAATCTCCACGTTTTCACCACCCGTGGCAACGGGACAACGCGGGTCCGCGCCGAACTCGAATACCTGCGCGATCTTCTCCGGAAGAAACGCCAATTCGAACCGGTCGCCCGCGTCGCCGTGCTGAAGCTGATGATGGTCCTCGCCGACGAACACCGCCGCTTCTGGCGGGAGACTTCCGACCTCGAGATCCTGCCCGAGGCCAAACACGCCCTCGATCAGATCGAATCCTGCATCCTCCGCGCCGAACCCTTCGAGGCGGGGAAAATACCCCGTGGCAGGTTTGGGAAACGCGCCATCGACAAGGCCTTCGGGGAACTCACCGGCATGAGCACGACCGACTACGCCCGCCGACGCCGGATGTTCCACGGCGCCTCCCGCCTCCTCACCGGTTCCGAAGAACCCCGGCTCATTTCCAAAAATCTCGGTTTCCCGACCACCGCCGAATTCGCGAAACAGTTCGAAGAAATCTTCGACATCGCCCCCAACGTCTATCGGCAGAAATTCGGCGCTCCCCCCGAACCGAAGACCGACGCCACGGACGAGGGGAAGAGCTGAGAATGCGGGCTTGATCAATGGCCCCGCGCCATGTTCCTTGCGCCCCTCTTTCGCCCTTCGTTTGCCCCTCTTTAGACCGGACATGATACCTCCCGCCGAACAACTCTCGCTCCTCACCCGTGGCACCGCCCGGATCCTCAGCGAAACGGAATTGCTGAAAAAACTGGAACGCGGCATCCCGCTGCGCGCCAAACTGGGCGTGGACCCCACCTCGCCCGACCTCCACCTCGGCCACAGCGTGGTCCTCGAAAAACTGCGCCAGTTTCAGGAACTCGGCCATCAGGCGGTCCTCATCATCGGCGACTTCACCGCCCAGATCGGCGACCCCACGGGACGATCCAAAACCCGTCCGCCGCTTTCCCGCGACGAGATTCTGGCCAACGCCGAGACCTACACCGAACAGGCCTTCCGCATCCTCGACCAGGAGAAAACCGAAGTGGTCTTCAACGGCACCTGGTTCAACAAAATGACCTTCTCCGACGTGATCCAGCTCAATGCCCGCGTCACGATGCAGCAAATGTTGCAGCGCGAGGATTTCAAAAACCGCATCGCCGGAGATCAGGAAGTCCGCCTCCACGAGATCCAATATCCCATCGTGCAGGGCTGGGACTCCGTCGAAGTGCGCGCCGATGTCGAACTCGGCGGGACCGACCAGCTTTTTAACATCCTCGTGGGACGCGACATGCAGAAAACCGAGGGCATGGAACCCCAGGTGGTGATGTGCCTGCCCATCCTCGAAGGCCTCGACGGGGTGCAAAAAATGAGCAAGAGCCTCGGCAACTACGTCGGCATCTCCGAAGCGCCCGGCGAAATTTTCGGCAAACTCATGAGCATCTCCGACGAACTCATGACCCGCTATTCCCTGCTCCTCCTCGGAGAGGAAATCGATCCCGCGATGCACCCGATGGAGGCCAAAAAATCCCTCGCCGCCGCCCTCGTGACCCGCTACCACTCCGCCGCCGAGGCCGCCGCCGCCCGCGAAAACTGGGAGGCGCTTTTCAGCCGCAAAGACCTCGACGCCGTCGATCTGCCCGAATTTTCCATCGGGGAAAGACGTGACCTCGTCGGTGTGGTCGGTGAGATCTACGAAAAAGTCTTCCAGAGTCCCCGCTCCGGCTCCGAGGTGCGCCGTCTCATCCAACAGTGCAGCGTCCAGCTCGCCGGGGAAAAACTAACCGATCCCAAAAGCGAACCCGCCTGGACGAGCGCGCTCATGATCGGGATGTGCACTCCGACGGTCCTCGTCACCATGGTGCGCGTATCGACCTCATTGGGCAGTACGTTCGACCGCGCCGGCACCAGCACCACGTCATCGAACGTCAGACCGATCGGAGTATTGTCATCCAGCA
>CAYLJC010000111.1:0-7994 GCA_964383345.1 uncultured Akkermansia sp.
CAACTCATTTCTGGTAGGGAATCGGTCCGGGAGCAAAGGCCGCCGGAGTGGTGACGGGCGGACGCGGGACCGGCTCGGGAAGGGGCTCGTCGGTGATCCCCCCGTTGATGGGCATGCCCGAGGGATCCATCAACTGGGCCTGCACAAAGATGGTCAGGTTGCGCTTCAGATGGAGTTCCACACTGGAACGGAAGAGCCGTCCGACCGCCGGGAGATCCCCGAGGAAGGGGATTTTGTCTTCGACATCCTGGATGTCTTCCCGAATCAGTCCGCCGAGCGCCACCGTTTGGCCGTCCCATATCGTCACCTGGGTGGTCACTTTCCGGGTGTTGAAGATGGGCATCTCAATCCGGTTTTCGGTCACCACGACGGGAGTCACAATGCCGAGGGCATTGGTTGAAGATGTCTGGATGGGGCTGCCGTAGTTGATGAATCCGTCGAACTCCACCACCTCGGGGGCGAGGTTGAGGTCGATGGTGAATTCGTCGGCACCGAGCACCGGATCCACTTCGAGAGTCACCCCGGTATTCCTCGTTTCGAAGGCCGTGGGTGTCGCCGGAGTGACGGGGAACCCGCCGCTGGTGGAGACACCGCCGCCGCCGCCGCCGAATCCAATGGAACCCCCGAACTGGTTCGGGATTTCCGGCGGGTCATACTCGGTGGGGTAGATGAATTCACGAATGACTTCGATTTTGGCGCGCTGACCGCTGCGGGCCATCACCGAGGGAGCCGAGAGCAGATCCACCCCTTTCTTCTGGCTGAGGGCGCGGATCATGACCTGGAACTGCGGGTCGGTGAAGACACCGGAAATTCCGAAGACCGCAGGGGCCATGGCCGAGAGACCTTCGCCGCCACCCGCCGCTTCCGCGATGAGGGCGTCGATGGAATTTCCGTCGATGGCGCGCGACCCGGAGCGAAGCCCGGCGGTGACATTGTTGAATCCCACGGGGAGTTGATTGGCCGGATTCACAAAACTGTAATCGGCGGCATTCCCGGCACCCACCTGGTTCCCCACGGTGCCGCCCGCACCGAAAACGCGGGGGGTGGATCCGAGGTTGAAGGGACCGAGGAGCCAGTCGAAGCCGAGTTCCTCCCCGTCCTCTTCACTGATTTCCACGAAGCGGGAGGTGATGTAGATTTGTTTCTCAACCCCCTGTTTGATCGAATCGATATACGCTTCGACCAGTTCCATCTGATCCGAGGTGTTACGGATGATCAGCTGAGAGGTTGCCGCGTTATAAATCGCGCTGGCACCACCGGTGAAGGTGATTCCCGCGCTTTCGAGAATCTGCTTTGCGGTCCGGCGTGTGTTTGCTCCCGCGCCTCCTCCCGCAGCCACGGGATCGGCAAAGGGATCTGTCGCAGCGGCACCACCGCCTCCGCCGCCACCGCCATCGGTGGAGAGGAAAGTCGGGGGAACGACGTAGACGTTGGTGAAAAGATCCGCGTCGGGAGTCGAAATGGGCACCACTTTGACGGCGAACGGTTCCACCTTGTATTTCAACTGCGCCAAGGAGGTCGTGTAACGGAGCGCCTCGGCAAGGGGGACGTTGGTCAGGCGAAGGGAGATGCGGGTGTCTTCGACGCCGCCCATACCACCGCCCACGGCGGCGGGGGCACCGCCTTCAAATCCGAAACCACCTTCCGTCGCCGGGGCCGCGGGAGCGGGAGCCGCTCCACCGCCACCGCCACTCGTGCCGGTGTCGATGATGATGTTGATCCCCTTGCGGGCAGGATTGGTCTCGGTGACATCCATCTCCACACTGCGCTGTTGCAGGAAGTCGATGGCGTCACGCAGCGGGGTGTCGGCAAACTCCACACTCGGAAGAATGATGGTCTTGAGTTTTTCCTCAATGCGACGAATTTCGGCCGTGGCGGTGTCCTGGGGAACGGCAATATCCGGTCCGCTATCGAGATTCGCCGGAACGGGTGTCTCCCAGCCCTCAGCCACCTGGCGGAGCATGCGCGAGCGGGTGTGATCACGAGCCACGTCGTAGTAGTTCATGCGGTGGCGTTCGTTGTCCTCCATGCCGCGGCGGGCGGCACTGTTGTAGGGATCGTCGTTGAGAGCCTTGTTGAAAGAGCGGTCGGCCCGATCATAGTCTCCCAGATCGATGTATCCCTGGGCGGTCTTGAGGGCCAGTTTGACCCGCCGCACGCGCTCCAGATGAGAGGGAGTGAGCGCGGGGGAGTAATAATCGGGATCGTTGAGTCGCTCCAGCAACCGTTTGGCGTCGATGTTGTCGGGGTCGATGCTCGGCTGGAGGACTTCCTCGACGAGGGCGATAGACTCGGGATAGCGCCCCTCTTCGGCCCGTTGGGTGGCGAGGAGGACGCTGGCGCGGGAAAATTGCTTGATGTAAGCGCGCCGACGCGGCTCGGTCATGGGTGCGTCGGGAAGAAGATCGAGGGCATTGCGGTATTGCTCGATCGCCCCCTGATAGTCCCCGTCGGCCATCAGTTGTGAGCCGCGCAGGGCCGCTTCGTCCGCTTTCTTCACATTTTCCTGGAGCCGGATCACGTAATTGGTGGCGATGGCGGGGACACCGCTGCTTCCACCGCTGCCGTAGCCACCCGGACCCGCGATCGCGTCAGGAGCGCTCATGAACGCCGTTGCGACGAGCGCTCCGCCCAGGAAATGCATCGTGTAAAATTCTTTCGTTCCTCTCATCTTCATAAAATCGTCAGGTATAGCGGTTTGTCGAAAACCTGGCACCACAATCCACATCAAAAACAGAATTTCGTGCCACTGTCAACAGTTAGTTCTTGGTAATCTCCACGGTTTGTTCCGGTTCCGTTCCAGTTTGGTAAGTAATCACGACCGAGTCTTCGTTGACTTTCACAACCCGGTATTTGGTGTCGGGATCGATGGTCAGGTTGAACGTCTCGCCTTCTTTCACGTATTGCTTGAACTGGGGATCCAGGGCGAATTTCATTTCCGCGTAGTAGGTGGGAATGGGTGTGTCCACGTTTTTGACCAGAACCACCTTGGCCTGCGTAGGCAGGTAGGTGATTGTCACCTCCGTGGCATCGGCTTCGATTCCGACGTTGTTCACCGCCGTTTTTTCCTCAAACGACTCCACCCGGAACTGCTGGTCCTTCGAGACTTCCCCGACTTTCAGCATGAAACTGTCCCGTTGCGGCCATTTGGTCGTGGCGATACGCATGATCTGGAATCGCTCCGAATCCGGTCGCGCCGAGAACCTCAGCATGTAGACCTCCTGCTGGCGGGAGGCGAAAATCAGCTTCTCGGCGTAGGGAGGATGGGATTTGGGATCGACCGGCACGGTCTTCGCCTCCCACTCCTCCAGATTGGTGAACCCGTCTCCGTCGGGGTCCTGGCTGAGCACGCCGGAGTTCAGGTAGTCCAGGTTGTTGCTCATGAGCCAGGCGTTGGTCACCGGAGGCCGCAACTGGGGCGCCCCGGGATCGGACATGTCGATGAGCTTGCCTTCGGCTTCGACGATGGGCACGGAGACAAAGAGCGGCACCTGCTTCTGCTTCGCTCCCTCCCCCTTGGTCGGCGTCACCCACGTCTGGGTTTTCTCGACAAACTCGGTCGCTCCCGCGGCCCTGACTTCCAGCGTCTGCGGGAGTTCCTCGCTCTTCGCGCTACGCTCGATCCCGAAATTCTCCCCGAAAGCGAGCGCTTTCATCACGAACAGCCCTGACAGGCCGATCACCAGCAGCGCGACCGCCAACAACAAAAATGTATCCCAAGCCTTGTCCTTCATCGTTTTTTACCTTTTTTCGCCTCCGTTTTGGGTTCGGGTTTCTCCACTTCATCCGGACCGAGGAAGCGGGTGATGTCGATCACGACATACACGGCGATTTTTTCCTGCCCCATGAGGACACGTGCGTCCTGATCCGCCTTGATGAATCCCGCCTCCTTCGCCTTGGCGATGACCTCCGCCGGGGTGGCATCATCCGCCTTCCATTCGGCGATCCTCTCGGGGGAGGCAATTTCCTTGGTTGTCGGATTTTCGTAACGTTCAAAAGTAGAAGATCCATCCGCCGCCAGTTTCAAGGCTCCTTCGGTTTGCTCGTTTTTGACTTTGAGGACCCGGAGGATGTAGAAAAATTCCTTGTCGTTGGCGAGGGCGTTGACGAATTGCTGGAAGGTCGCGAAGGTTCCTTCGAAGCGAAAACGGACCGGGTACTTGTGGACCACCCCGCTGTCGTGTTGCCCCGAGGCCCCCGTCTCACCGGGGATGGCGTCGCGCTGAAAAGAAGACATGGTCTCGGCGCCCGCTTCCACGAGGGTACGGAGGAGATGGTCGATCGCTTCGAGTTCGTAGTCCAGCACCGGGACCAGTTCCGGCTGCGGCAGATTGCTCGCGTAACTGTCGAAGCCGAGGTGGAACTCCGTCGTCGAATCGATTTCCAGTCCGCCGGTGCGGGCGAATTGACGGAAGTCTTCGACCCGCGTTTTCACCCGCTGCTGGAATTCGGTGTTGGCCAGTTCCTTGTTGAGGGGCCGCTGGAAGGTGTTCAGGGTCTCGGAGAGCTTTTGCACCGCCGCCCGGTATCGCTCGAGGCTTTCTTCGACCTCCTCGGAATTTTCCTCGTTCGGGTAAGGCACTTTGCGCTCCAGGGTCTGGATGGTGCCGACTTTGGCGTCCCATCCCTCCATCGCCGTTTTGTAGCCGCCGTAGCTCGAAAAGGCGTAAAAGCCCGCGCCGCCCACCACGAGTGCGGCCACGACACCAAATACTGTCAACCAAGTCTTTGCGTTCATTCTTTCCTGCTTCTCTCTTCCCCTTGTTTTCTTCCCCCTTATTTGGTGAATCTCACCCTGTTTTCTTCCGGCAGCGGCAAGGTCATGCGGAAGGGATAGGCATACCGGTCGTCGTTGGTGCCGGAATCCACCTCAATCACTTCGCTGATATCCACTCCCTCGAGGGCGAAGAAGGTCGCGCCGGATTCGGCGTCGCCTTTCAGTCCTTTGAAATAGTCGTAAACCACTTGCGATCCCCGCGGATTTTCCCTCCAAAGCCCCTGGATGGAAAAGGCATCCACAATCGCCGTGTCCTCCGTGGTCGCCGCCATCGCCGCAACCATCGCACCGCCCTCGTCATCGATGATGGGCCGACCGCCGGAGAGCGGTTCCAGCACCGTCATGTAGAGGAGGTCGTTCTGCATTTTCTGACTGAGGTAGTTGAACACCCTGACCCAGTAGACCCGATGCAGGACCGCGTCCACGTAGGGTTCCTGCTGGCTGTCGACAAAGGCGATATCATCCTTGAACCCCTCGATCGCCGTGTTGTGCTTGGCGAGGTCCGAGGCGGTCGACTCGACCGACGCCGCCTTGGCGTTCGCGATCTCCGCTCCCTTTTGGAAGTAGAAACCGAGTCCCCCGAGGAGGGCGGTGAGGGCCGCCACCGCCAGGATGAGCGCGGGTTTGCGCCTATCGAGTTCGCGAATTTTCTGAACCGATTCCGGGAGGAGATCGATCCGCAGCGGCACTTCGCCGATCTGGGCGAGGGCACTCCCGACGAGTTCGCCGAATTGATGCGCGTTGGCTCCGACCAGTTCCGCCGTCGCCCCCTTGGCCACGGTCACGTTGCGGAAGGGATTGAAATGATCCACCGGAAGGTTGAGCTTCTCGGCGAAAAATTCGCGGATGAAAGGAAGCCCCGAGGTCGCGCCGCTCAGGAGGACGAAAGCCGGAGCGGATCCGCCCTGCTGGCTGCGATAGAAATTGATCGTGCGCATGATCTCCGAGTGGAGACGGGTCAGTGAATTCCTCACCACCTTCGAGATGGCGGCGATTTCGGGATCCTCGTGGTCCGCGTAGGGACCGCCCAGGGCCACGAAGCCATCGTTGACCTTGCGCTGATCCGCCGAGATGAAATCGGTCCCGAATTCCTTCGCAATGGCGCGGGTGATGTCCGCTCCACCGATTTTCACCGTGCGAATGAAGAGCTTTTTGCCCTCCATGAAAATCATGTCGGTAGTCCGCGATCCGATATCGACGAGCAGGGTCGGTTCGCCGATGTCGGCGTAATTGAATCGCAGGGCGTTGTAGAGAGCGGCCGGGGCGATCTCGGCCCCGCGGGACCGCAGCCCGGCACCGAGCACCAGGTCGTCGATCTCGCTCAGTTCATCGGACTTCACTGCGGCGAGAGCAACCTCGACCTCGATGTCGTCCTCGTCCCCCATGAGCTGGTAGCCCCACACCACTTCGTTGATGGGATAGGGAACCTGCTGTTGGGCCTCGAACTCCACGATCTGATCGACCTGTGATCCATCCAGGGCGGGAAGACTGGCAAACTTCAGCAAGACCGGAAAGGAACTGACCACGTAATTGGCCTTCGTCCCCTTGATCTTCAGGGCCGCGACGATTTCCTTGAGGGCGGCGGCGCTTTGGGCGGCCCCGTCCCCCTCTTCCGCCGGATCTCCCGTGAGATCCCGCCGTTCCAGGGTATCCAGTCTCAGCCCGCCACCGGGCGTCTTCGAGAACACCGCGCCCGCGATCTGCTGGGAGCCGATGTTCAGGGAAATAATGCGATCGTCCGCCATAATAGTACAATTCCGAATCTCAATTCCACTCGTCGCTCAGCGCGTGGATTTCTCCACGTCGGCGTAGCGATCTATCCAGAGCAGCGCGAAAGGGGTGTCGATCTTGCCGAGGATGCCGGGTTGGGTCCCCGCCGACTCCCAGAACTTGGCGCGGGAGCCGCTCATGCTCGACTTGCCGCCCACGATCACTCCGTTGTATATGATTTCCACCCCGACCGCCTCGACCGAACTGGTCTGAAAACGACGGAAATCGCCGGTGATCTCTCCGAGGGTACTGGGGGAGACATAGACGGCGGAGTAGTTGTCCTCACCGGGGACGATGTTGATGTGCTTCACATCGCCGGTCAGGATCCGCGCGGCCCCGGTCTGATCCCGGAAGCCGATGTAGTATCGGAAAAGCAATTCTTTCACGATGGCTTTCGGATCGCCCTTCACCTTGAACTCCACTTCGAGTTCGAGCCAGTCGCGGGGATTGGGGATATTCTTGTCCTTGACGCCGCCGGCCTGAAAACTGGGTGTCTTCTGGGCATCGTAGTTCATTTTCCCGACCTCGACATCCCCGACTTTGAGCTGAACCTGTTGCTGGGCCTGGAGAGAACCGCCGAGAAGACCAACCAGAGCGAAGAGACTAAGAAGTTTTTTCATGGGATTTTGTAAAGTTTTTCGATGATGGACGCACTTCCGCATCCTGAGGCCGGGATACTACGATAGGAATTTCAAAGACGTAAAGACCCAAATCTCCCGAAACCCAACATTTTTTCCAAATCCGCTGTTCATCGTCATATCGCCCCTCCTTCGCAAGACAAAAGAAAGAGGCCCGACTTCAACCCAGCTTTATTATCAGGTCAACTGATTTACCTGATTTCAGGAAGATTGCGGAACGAATCTTTCCCCGTGCCTCCGTTCCTGTTCTCCCACGCGCCGCATTTCCCGCATCCTCACACGGTCTCGCGGACCGGTTCGTCCAGTTCGACCGCGATCTGCAAGCCGTGTTTCTCGGCCGAGGCCAGGGCGAGACAGCGGATCGCGGCGATGGTGCGGCCGTTGCGTCCGATAACACGTCCGGCGTCGTCGGGATGGAGACGGATACGGAAGAGATGGCGACCCAGCTTTTCCTCGTGGGAGACACCGGCCTCATCCGGATGGAGGATCAAACGCACCACGACGTATTCGAGGTATTCGCGAATGGCGAGAACGGGTTCCATGACGGGGCGGATCGGAGAGAACCGGGAAGATCAGGAGCGGACACAAAAAGAGGGTATGCTTCGGAAGCACCCCTCTTCGTGGAAAGGCATGTCGGCCAAAGGAAGATCAGTAAATCAAGCGGACGCCTGTCGCGCCTTCTTGATCATGCTGCTGACCGTTTCGGAAGGGCGGGCACCTTTTCCAATCCAGGCTTCGGCCTTTTCGAGGTCGATCTGAAAATTGTCCGCCTTGTCCACGAGCGGATCGTAGGTTCCCAGTTGCTCGAT
>CAYLJC010000112.1:0-2903 GCA_964383345.1 uncultured Akkermansia sp.
GCGCCGGGTCGGGGCGTGGGTTCGCTGGTGGTCCGGGTCGACTCGATGAGACGTTCGCTGCCGTGGATCCGGTCGACGAGGTCTTCGACGAGGGCGCGGAGCTCACGCACTTCCTCTTCGCCGAGGATCTCCTGCTCGGGCACCTTCGTCTTTTCCTGAATCGTGAGCAGGTTCGTGCGGATGTGGCTGACGAGGGTGTTCTCCTTGATGCGGGGTTCGAGCGTTTCGAGATTGAGGACAAAATACTCGACGACCTCGGGCCGGGCGAGAATCGCGGCCTTGGCGGGATCGTAGGGATTGAGCGAGGAAGCGCAGCCGATTTCGAAGGCGCGGAGCCAACCGGCCAGGCTGATCAGATTGGCCGCATCGACATCGCGGATGAGAACCATTTCCTTCTCGACATCTTTTTGGGTGCGCACGAGTTCCTCCTTGAGAGCCTCCCATTCGCCCTTGGCCCCTTTTTCGAGGACACTCTTCATGTGGCTCGAAACGCGGGTGCCCGATCCGAGCACCTTGGCTCGGTTCAGGAGAACCCGCCCGATCGGTTCGAGATCAAAAAACTGTTCCGCCTCGACCGCAAAAAAACCATCCGCGAGGAGAAGCCCCACGCTCAGGGCCAGCTTCGTGCGGTCCTGCGGGATTTCCTCCGGGAGAGGCCGCTTCAGCTCGTCGTAGGGGAGGGGACGCATCCGCTTGAGATCGTCGAAGATCTTGCGGATCGACGGCGTGGTGAACTGATTCACCCCCATCTCCTCGCGGAGATGTTCGTCCTCGAGGAGTTCCTCCGGGATCTCCTGCCCGTGCAGGACAACGAGAGGGACGCCTCCCGGGAGCAGGGCGAAGAGAAGAAGGAGGAGCAACTTGGGAGAAGACATGATGGATCGGCGGCAAGGACGGCCCTTCGAACGAAGAAAGTTAGATCCACCGAAAAAGAATGCTAGAAATTTGTATTTATTTAAGATAGATTGATAGTAAGTCTGAGAAAAATCTCATTTCCACCACTCACTCACTGGAATCAACGAGATCGGGAATTTGTAGCGGGGGCCTCTAAGAGATCGCCTGAACCTCCGTTATAAGACAAATTCTCATGCATTCCCTCCTCCTTCGGAAATTTTTCCGCCCCCTCCTCCTCTCCGGGGTGGCCCTCTCCCTTCTCTCCCTGAGCAGTTGCGCCGTCCAGACCGCCGCGCAGCGGGACAGCTTCAACGTCATGGAAGTCTCCGTGCCGATGCAAAAAATGGCGCTCTATCGTCAGGGCGAACTGGTCAAAACCTATCCCGTCTCGACTTCGAAATTCGGGCTCGGTGACGAAAAGGGGAGCTATCGCACGCCTCTCGGCAAGATGGAGGTGGCGGAAAAAATCGGAGCCGGAAAACCCGCCGGAGCGGTTTTCAAGAGCCGCCAGTGGACCGGCGAAATCGTCGAGCCCAACGCTCCCGGGCGCGATCCCATCGTGTCGCGCATTCTTTGGCTCAAGGGATTGGAACCCAAAAACGAAAACGCCTTCTCCCGCTGCATTTACATCCACGGCACCGCCGCCGAGCGCGACATCGGCACCCCCGCCAGTTACGGCTGCGTCCGCATGAAGTCCAAGGACGTCATCGACCTCCACGACCGCGTCGGCGAGGGGTCGAAAGTGTTTGTGGTGAAAAAAGGCCTTTGGCGCAATGTGGAAAAGGGGCGGCAAATGGGCGAGGCGATCCAGGCGTTGCCGCTGCCCGAAGGGGCCAACGTCGCGACCGGGCCGCTTGCCCTGGACCCGGTCGAAGCCCCTGCGGTGAAGCCGGTCTGGAACGAGGTCAGCATCTTCAAAGACGGCTCCGACCTGCTCTCCGAGGCCGGATTCGACACTCGTTATCTCGACGCGGCTCCTCCCGCCGACTTAGCAGTTGACTGATGCGGAGCAGGGCCTATATTCCGCCCCTTCATTCATTGATCGAAACACCACACACCGATGGCCAATACCAAGTCAGCTCTCAAACGCGTCCGTCAGACCAAGACCCGCACGGCTCGCAACCGCGCGATCAAGTCCAACGTCAAATTGGCCCGCAAGAACGCCCTTGCCGCGATCGAGTCCGGTGACAAGGCCGCCGCCGAGAAGGCTTACAACCTGTTCGCCTCCACCGCCGACAAGGCCGCCAAGAGCGGTGCGATGCACAAGCGCACCGCCAGCCGCATCAAGGGCCGCATGGCCGTGAAGCTCAGCCCCGCCCCCGCCGCCGAGGCCTGATTGTTTCCCATCTCATCCCTTCACCGGATCAAACCCTCTTCGGTGAACGAGCAAACCCTGTCTCCCCGACAGGGTTTTTTTGTGCGCGGACGCCACGGAAAGTGGCCCGAGCACCCCCGCCCGGGTCTTCGGCGGAGAAGGAGCGAGCGCTTCTTTTTCATGGATTGCGCTTGCCATGCGGGGGCGCTTTTCGGAAGATGCGGCAACATTCGAGCACCGTCCCACCGCCATGCATCCCAAGGTTTGTTTGTTTTTCTTTTGGGCTTCGTTGCTCGTTCCCCTTTCCGCGCAAGAACCGGTCGCTCCCGACGCCGCGTCGCCACCACCGCCCGCCGCTCCCGCCGCCATCGCGCCGTCGGGGGAAGTTCCCGATCCGCTGCGTCCCTGGGTGGACTGGGTCCTGCACGATCTCCCCGACTTCGGGAGTCCGCCGGCCTACGATTCCGCCGGGACGCGTCTTTCCCTGTGGCCGTCGCGCCTGGAACTGGACGTCACCGCCACGGAGGCGACTTTTTCTCTGGGGGTCGCGGTGTTTTCTCCGGTCTGGCTCGCCCTGCCGGGGAGCGAAAAACACTGGCCGGAGTCCGTGGCCTTCGAGGGGCGGCCTTTGCCGGTGGTGGAGCGCGGAGGGCGTCCGGCGGTTCGTCTGTCGGAGGGGACGGGCACGATCACG
>CAYLJC010000112.1:2913-7987 GCA_964383345.1 uncultured Akkermansia sp.
ATCACGGGCCGTTTCCAGTGGAGCGAGTTGCCCCAGCAAATCCAGTTGCCGCCGGAGATCGGGCTGCTCGCGCTGCGCATCGGGGGAGAGGTGCAGAACGCTCCGTCGTGGGACAAGAACGGCACCTTGTGGCTGCAACGCCAGGTTTCTCAGGAGCCGGTTGACGA
Organism: uncultured Akkermansia sp.; assembly: GCA_964383345.1. Classification (GTDB taxonomy): domain Bacteria; phylum Verrucomicrobiota; class Verrucomicrobiia; order Verrucomicrobiales; family DEV007; genus Arctic95D-9. The sequence goes on from CAYLJC010000112.1 coordinate 3,081, forward strand.
GGATTTTCTCTCGCTCAAAGTCCATTCTCTGATCGAAGACGGAAACCCGCTCTGGTTCGAGACGCGGATCGAGATGATCGTGGCGGGGAAGAGCCGCGAGGAGACGCTCGGTTCGGTGCTGCCGCTGGATTGGCAGCTCGCGCAGGTCGAGGCGGCGCTGCCGGTGGCGATCGACGACGCGGGACGGCTCAAGGCGCAACTCCGCGCCGGACGCTGGAACATCACCCTGCGGGCTTTCCGCACGGATCCCCCCGAACGGATCGCCTTCGCCGAGGGCGCGACCCCGGCGGCGGCGGACCAGGCGCTGGCCTACCGCCCCCGCCCGGAATTCCGTCAGGCGGAAATCACCGGGCTTCCCCAGATCGACGTGGCCCAGACCCAGGTGCCGGAGGACTGGCGCTCGCTCCCGGTCTATCGCTGGGACACGGCTACGGCTTTCGAGCTCGTCGAGCGGGTCCGCGGACCCGGGCAGCGGAGCGAGGTGCCCCTCTCGATCCAGCGGTCCCTCTGGCTCGATGACGATGGAAAAGCGCTCACCTATCAGGACACGCTCACGGGCGCGATCCGGGAGATTCGTCGCCTCGACGCGGCGCCGGGGCACGAACTCGGCTCGGTCCGCAGCGGGGGAGAGCCGCAGCTCATCACCCACAATCCCGAAGGCGGGGCGCCGGGATTTGAGGTTCGCGCACCGCAACTGGAGGTGGTCGCGACCGGTCGCATCGCGCTCGAACGCACCCTGCCCGCGACGGGATGGCGGAGCGACGCGGAAAACCTCCGGGCGACCCTGCAGCTTCCTCCGGGATACCGCGTTTTCGCCTTGTTCGGTGCCGATTATTCGAGGGGGGACTGGCTCACGTCGTGGACGCTCCTCGACATTTTTCTGCTGCTGCTCTTCACTCTCGCGGTGTTCCGCCTGCGCGGAGGGTGGGCGGGACTGCTCGCTTTTGTGGCCTTCGGGCTCGCCTACCACGAAGCCGGGGCTCCGCATCTTCCCTGGCTGTTGTTGCTCATCCCCGTCGCTCTCGCGGGTTCCCTCCCGCCGGGGCGCTGGCAACGTGTCGCGGTCGGCGTCAAATGGGGCGCAGCGGCGATTCTCATTCTGTTTCTGGTTCCGTTTCTCGCTTTCCAGATTCAGGGGGCGGTGTTTCCGCAACTGGAGCGGACCGGCTCGCGTGCCTCCACCGTGGGAGCCTACGTGGACAACCAACGAGAGGCCATTCAGGAGATCGGGAGCGATGCGAGGGACCTCCGCCGCAGCCGCCTGGCGATGAGCCGTCCCGATGCACCGGGGGCGAAATCGTCCTCCCAACGGTACGAAGTCGGCGACAATCTCAAGGCCGATCCCAAGGCGATCATCCAGACCGGTCCCGGCGTGCCGGCGTGGAACTGGCGCACCGTGACCTTCGGCTGGGACGGACCGGTTTCCGCCAGCCAGGAGGTCCGGCCGCTGCTGATTCCTCCGGTGCTCTCGCGTCTGCTCGGAGGGGTTCGGGTGGTCTGCCTGGTTCTCCTCGCCGGGCTGCTGCTCCGCCCGAAAAAACATCGGAAAACGTCGGATACCGTGAAGCCACTGAGCGGCGGCGCGGGTGCCGGTCCGCATCGCGGGGGCGCTCTGCCGGCGCTTGTCCTGGCTTTGCTGGCGGTTTCCGGTAGTGCACGGGCGCAGTTTCCCGACGCCGGAATGCTGGAGGAATTGAAAACCCGCCTGACGAAAAGCTCCGACGCTTTTCCCGGTGCCGCCGACATCGCCTCGGCCTCGTTGGAGCTGACGGAGGAGACCTTTGTCCTCCATCTCGAGTACCACGCCGCCGCGAGGACAGCCGTTCCGGTACCCGTCCCGCTCGCCGCCCTCGTTCCGGGCGGCGCGGCATTCGAGGCGGGCGATCCCGCGATTCTCGTTCGCCGGGAGGGAGTGCTGTGGACGCTGCTGCCGGACGAGGGGATCCACCGGCTCTCGCTGCGGGGCCGTCTCCGCGACAGGGCCGACTGGGAATGGGGTTTCGCTCTGAAGCCGCGCCGGATTTCCGTGGAGGCTTCCGGCTGGACGGTCAGCGGGTTGCGGCCCGACGGCGGTGCCGAGGATCAGATCCTTTTCTCCCGCGTCCGGCGGGAAGAGGAAAACGCCGCAGCCCAGTACGACCGGCCGGACACCCGTCACGCTCTTCTCGTGGAGCGCCGCATCGAACTCGGGCTCGTCTGGCAGGTGCGCACCACGGTCTCGCGCCTTTCCCCGACGGGGCGCGCCGTCGCGCTGCGGGTACCGCTGCTGCCGGGGGAAAAAGTGGTCAGCGCGGGTCGCTCGGTCGAGGGCGGGACCATCGACCTGCGGCTCGCCCCCGACATGCGGGAAATTTCCTGGGAAGGGGAACTCGCCCCCTCCGGCACATTGGCTCTCGCGACCCGTGAGACGGACACGTGGACGGAGCGCTGGCGTCTCGTCGCCTCGCCGGTGTGGAATGTCTCGTTCTCCGGTTTGGAACCGATTTTCGAACATCCGGAGGGACAGCTTGTTCCGCTCTGGCAACCCTGGCCGGGGGAATCCGCCTCCCTGACCGTTTCCCGTCCCGAAGCAGTGGCGGGTGCCGCCGTCACCATCGACAAGGCCGAGCACACCCTCGTCCCGGGCCGCCGCCAGCACGCGTCGAGCCTGTCCCTGTCCCTGCGCACCAGCCTGGGCGAGGATTTTCTCATCACCCTGCCGCCGAGCGCAGAGGTCACGACGCTCTCGCATGACAACAAAAACATCCCCGTCCGCAAGGAGGGGGATGCGGTGGTGGTCCCGCTGCGGCCGGGCGCGCAGGGCATCAAAATGGAATGGCGGCTCCCGGCGGACGCCGGAGGCCGGACCCGGGTCGATGCGGTCTCCCTGCCGGTCGAGGCGGCCAACGTTTCCACCGTGATCCATCCGCCGGAGGATCGGTGGCTCTTGTTCACCGACGGTCCGCAGCGCGGGCCGGCCGTCCGGTTCTGGGGGATCCTTCTTTTCGCCCTTCTCGTCGCGACGGTGCTCTCCCGCGTGCCGCGCTCCCCCTTGTCGCTCTTCGAATGGCTGCTCCTCTCCATCGGGCTGATCCAGGTCTCGGTGTTTCTCTCCCTCTTCGTGGTCGCCTGGCTTTTCTTCCTGCGGTGGCGTGGATCGGAGGGATTTCAGGACTTGGGACGAATGGCTTACAACGTCTGCGAGGCGATTCTCATTTTCCTGACGCTGTGGGCGATAGGGACCTTCTTCGTGATCGCGTCGCGGGGACTCCTTGGCAGCCCGGAGATGTACATCGCGGGAAATGGTTCGAGTGCCTCCTATCTCAATTGGTTCACGGCCCGATCCTCCGGCGACCTTCCCGTGCCGGGCTACTGGTCGGTCTCGATCTGGTGGTTCCGGCTCGCGATGTTGCTGTGGGCGCTGTGGCTCGCCGCGGCGCTGGTGCGGTGGCTGCGTCTCGGCTGGAAATATTCCTCCAAGGGCGGGCATTTCCGCCCCCGGCCCGCCCGGGCAAAAGAAAAATCCGCCACACCCGGTTCTCCCGCCCCATCGTCCGGGAGTGAATCATGAAATCCGCGAGTAAAACCTCTCGCCAAGCGTTCTGCCGCTCCGTCGGCCTGCCGGCTCGTTTCGGAAAGAAATTGACAGGGGCATCCTGTCCGCGAACCTTTGATTTGATCATGTTGCGCAAAACCACACAGCTTTTTTTGCTGCCGTTCCTCTTCGCCCTCCTCACGGTGGGCGGCAGGACGACCTTGTGCGAGGTGCTCTCCGTGGTGGGCCTGGAAAGTCATCACCATGCTCAGAATGAAGCACCGGTAGACGCCGCCCCCCCTCTGTCTGGAGGCCCATGAGCACGAGCATGAGCATGAGCACAAGGAAGTGCCTTGCCCGGAATCGTGCGAGATCACGCTGGCGGAGGCACCCGCTCCGGTTTTGTTGAAAGTTCCGGCCCTCGCGGAGGCCTTTGTGTTCCCCTCTCCGCTTCAGGCGATGCTCCCGGCCCCGGTGCCCGGCGACCTCTTCGGTGCCGTCGAAAAACGAGAGCCGCCGGATCGGGCGGACTCCCTTGTCGCCCCGATTTTCACGGGTCGTTTTCTGGTTTGATCCCCGCTCCTCGCGGCGAATTTCCGAGCATTTTCGTGCCTTCGCGGCACCGCTGTGGAGAGCCGCCGCCGACCGTCCGATCCGATACCGGGGAACTGTCTTCCCGTCCGATCCACCCGCTCTGTGTTCACGTCATGAAATTCTTTTTTCCTTCGATTCTCATCCTCCTCACCTGTCTCCCGGCCGGGTCCGCCAGGCTCGCGGCCGCCGAGACGGTCCCGCTTTCCCGTGAACAGGCGATTGCGCTGGCCCTGGCCAACAAGCGTGAACTCAAGATCGCCGCCCTCGAGATCAAACGCGCCGCTTCCCGGGTGCAATGGGCCGGACGGCTGGAAAATCCCGAGCTGGAACTCAGCGCGAGCGATGACGGGGTGGGACTCGATGAGGGGGAAGGCACCTACGAAATCGCCTTTTCGCAGCGTTTCCCCCTGACTTCAAAACTCAAAAAAGAAAAGAGCCTGCGCACCTGGCAGGTCGTCCTCGCCGAAGCCGAAGTGGCGGAACGACGGCGTGAACTCGCCGGCGAGGTGGATCGGGCGATCATTGCATGGCTCGCGACCCGCGAAAAAATCCGCCTGGGACGCGAAGGAGTTGCTTTAAACGAGGAAATCGTCCGCTTTCTCGAAGAAAAACACAAAACCGGAGAAATTTCCAAACTTGACCTGATGCAGGCGAAGCTGAGCGGACGGACTCTCGAGCAGGAAGTGAAATCGCTCCGAACGCAGGAGAATCAGCAGCGACTTGCCCTCAATCAGCTCATCGGGCGGGAGGCGGACGCGTCGCTGTCTCTCAGCGGGACTCTCGATCTGCCGGCCACGCG
>CAYLJC010000113.1:0-7973 GCA_964383345.1 uncultured Akkermansia sp.
CCTATACCGTACATTCCGTCAATACCGGCGTTCCCCACGCTGTCATCTTCGTGGACGATCTCGCCGCCGTGGACTTGCAACGCTTTGGGGCCGCGACCCGCCACCACTCCCATTTTGCCCCCGCCGGAACCAATGTGAACTTTGTCAAAGTGCTCGCGCCCGGGCACATCGCGATCCGCACCTACGAGCGCGGGGTCGAGAACGAGACCCTCGCCTGCGGCACCGGGATGGTCGCGTCCGCCATCGTACACCATGAACTGAGCGACGCCCCCTCCCCCGTGCTCGTCGATGTCGCCGGCGGGGACACCCTTGAGATCAGCTTCACCCGGACCGCTTCGGGCGAATACGAAGAAGTCACGCTGCTCGGTCCGGCCGATTTTACTTTTTCAGGAACCCTTCCCTCCCTCTGACACACCGTCCTAACTTCACCCTATTCCGGAGACCACCATACCATGTTTGAAGGTGCCCATACCGCCCTCGTGACCCCTTTCAATGAAAAGGGCATGATAGATCCCGACGCCTATCGCCAACTCATCGACAAGCAATTCGACAACGGCATCCAGGGAATCGTCCCCGTCGGCACGACCGGCGAATCCGCCACCCTCTCGACCGAGGAGCACCAACTCGTCGTCGAAATGGCGGTGAAGCAGGCGAGAAAGCGCGGTCTTGTCATCGCCGGAACCGGCTCGAACTCCACCCGCGAGGCCATCGACCTGACCCAGGCCGCCGAACAGGCCGGGGCCGACGCCGCCCTCCTCGTAACGCCCTACTACAACAAGCCCTCCCAGGAAGGCCTTTTCCAGCATTACCGGGCCATCGCCAACTCGACCGAGTTGCCCCTGATGCTCTATTCCATCCCCGGTCGCTGCCACGTCCAAATCGAGGTCGAAACCGTCGTGCGCCTCGCCGAATTCTCCAACATCCGGGCGATCAAGGAAGCCGGAGGGGTCACCGAACGGGTCGTGCAACTGCGCGCCGCGCTCCCGCCCGAGTTCGAGATCCTTTCCGGCGACGATGTTCTCACCGTCGATTTCATGAAAGCCGGTGCCACCGGCCTGGTCTCGGTCGCATCCAATCTCATTCCCGGTGCCATGGCCGACCTCACCCGGGCCATGTTGGAAGGCCGCATCGCCGATGCCGAGGCGATTCACACCAAATACGCCGGACTTTTCGACGCCTTCCTCAAGCTCGACACCAATCCGGTGCCGATCAAAGCCGCCCTCGGCCTGACCGGCGAATGCCTCCCGAAACTGCGCCTTCCCATGGTGGAAATGAGCGAAAACAAAGTGGCCGAGTTGCGCTCCTTGCTCGTCGCCCTCGATCTCGTCTCCTAGACGGCGGCTCTCTCCTCCCTTTGTTTGTGCCCCGCCAAGTCCCCCACCCGCCTTCCCCATGCTCAACATTCTCGTCACCGGATTCCGCGGCCGCATGGGCCAGGCCGTCGCCACCGCCGTCACTGAAAACCCCGAAACCCGCGTCGCCGCCGGAATCGATCTCGGCGACTCGCTCGAAGAAGCCCTCGAAAAATGTGATGTGGTGATTGATTTCACCCTGCCTTCTTTCACCAACGAACTCATCGAGGGCTGTCTCCACGCCGGCAAACCGCTCGTCATGGGCACCACCGGACACGACGACGCCCAACTCGCTCTGATCGAGCGTGCTTCACAGTCCCTCCCCATCGTCCACGCACCCAATTTCTCGGTTGGCGTCAACACCCTCTTCTGGCTGACCCGGCGTACCGCCGAAATCCTCGGCGAAGGATTTGATCTCGAAGTCGTCGAGATGCACCACCGCCACAAGATCGACGCCCCCAGTGGCACCGCCCGTCGCCTCGCCGAGATCCTCACCGAGGTCCGGGAACTCTCCTACGACGAAGATTGTCGTCACGGCCGTTTCGGCGATGTCGGAGCCCGCACCGATCGCGAAATCGGCGTTCATTCCCTCCGCGGCGGAGATGTTGTCGGCGACCATACCGTCGTCTACGCCACCGACGGCGAGCGGGTCGAACTGACCCACAAGGCCTCCAGCCGCCTCACCTTCGCCAAGGGCGCGGTGCGGGCGGCCCGCTGGATCGAAAGCGAGGAACTCGGGAGCGGTCTCTTCGACATGCAGGATGTCCTCGGTCTGAAGTAACCTGCCGACGACATGGCCCGCGTCGGAATCAGCCTCGGCTCCAACCTCGGGGATCGCCTCGCCCGGCTCCGCGCCGCCGTGGCTGCCCTGGAACGGGTCCGGAGTTCCCCCCGGCTCCTCCTTTCCTCCCTCTACGAAACCGATCCGGTTGATTGTCCACCGGGTTCGGGAGCCTTTTTGAATGCCGTCATCGAGATCGAGACTGGGTTCTCCCCGCTCGACCTGCTCGCCCACACCCAGGCCATCGAGCGCGAACTGGGACGCCCCTCCCTCCACCAGCGCAACGCCCCCCGCACCGTCGATCTCGACCTGCTCTACTACGACCAGGTCAGCCTGGACGAACCGGACCTCGTCCTGCCGCATCCGCGAATGTGGGAGCGTGCCTTCGTTCTCGCACCCCTCGCCGAGATCCGGCCCGATCTGGTCCCGCCGGGAACGGATCTCACCACCCCCGGTCAAGGCATTCGAAAATGGGGACCCTTGCCCTGGGTCTGAAAGCTGGATTCGAGCGGGTGGAACTGCCGTCCTGTGCGCAGGTGACGGAAACGGAGGGAATGGCGATAGGAGAAGGATCAGACACGGGAAGAGGGGGATTTACGGTCGGGTTTGGAAAGGATTTTCCACTTCGATGCCGAAGTAGCTGGCGCCGTGTGAGAGGTCTTCGCTGAGAATCTTCGTGCAGCCGGTGGCTTCCGCAGCGGCGATGATCATGGAATCCCACCAGGAGAGTTGATAACGGCGTTGAACCGCAAAGCTGCGGGAGAGAACGGCCATGTCCAGCGGCAGCGGTTCCCAGGCGGAGAGAGCTTCGATATCGTCCCACGCATCTTCCGGGGAAAGGCCGGGATCGAGCTTGCGGGTGACGTTGACGAAATACTCATTGAGCACCTGAACGGAAAGCCTCCCGTTGCGGTTTTTCCACAATTCATCCAGACGGGCGCTGGCCAGCATCTGTTTTTCCGGTTCAGAACTGTCCCGCGAGTAGAGCAGGATGTTCGTATCCACAAAAACATTATCGCTCATACAAGCTGTCGCGGCCAGGATAGGAGGCAGTGGCCGCTTTCAAGGGCTTGGGTTGCCTGGCCTGAAAACGTTTCCTCGCCCGTTCATATTGTTTTTCCGAGCGCATCTTGCGGCGCAATTCCTCGCCCAGCATTCGTGAAACGCTGGTATCATGGCTGGCCGCCCAGACCTTGGCCCAACGCAGCACCTCGTCCTCCACCGTGATGGTCACGTTTTTCATGTAACACGAATTTCGTGTTCGTGTTGAATATTGTCAAGCTTGAAAGGGGCAATCCGGGTCTTTCAGCAAAGCGGTAGCTGGCTTTTGCCTTGCGGAGCGCTCCTGACAGCGCATTCTCCTTTTCCGCTGTTGGAAACTCCGAAATGGCGCACTTCGATGCAAGAAACGGTCAGGGTGGGATTCGAACCCACGGTACCCTTTTGGGGCACGCTTCTTTAGCAAAGAAGTGCTTTCGACCACTCAGCCACCTAACCTGTTACAAAAATGCCACTTCCCGACATCGCGGGAGCAGGGCTGAAGGTGCCAGCGATGAGGCGCGGAGTCAATCACTTTGTGGCCCGGACTCTTTGAAATCCCGGAAAATCAGCGCTCCGCTCCGGGCGCGTTTCACCACATCCTCGCTTCCACCGATCCGTCCCCCGGAGAATCACGATCCCGATCCGTCCCCTGCCGGAAACACGGGCGGTGCGGTGAGGACGACCTGGAAAGGCGCGAGCGCGGCGACCGAACAAGCCGTCTCGTCCCCTGGCAGCACGGCGGGGCGCACGTAGGCGGGGGGATCGACCGGCGCGAGGTAGCGGGAGGGCAACCCTTCGGAAAAAGCCACTTCAATGCGCTGCGGAGCGAGGTGGAAGCCTTCTCCGGTCGCTTTCATGCGGGCCTCTTTGGCGGTCCAAACCCAGAAAAACGCACGTTGTTTCTCCTCCTCCTCCATCCCCTCGAACCGGGCGATCTCGCCCGCCCGAAAACAACGCCGACTGAGTCCGTCGATATCCACGCGGCGGTCGTAGCGCTCTATATCTATCCCGATGGACTCCAGCCGCGAAATCGCGAGAACGGCGCGGTCTTCGGAGTGGGAGAGGTTGAAATGGAGTTCTTCCCCAGGCAGGTAGGGTTTCCCCTGCTCGCCGGTGGAAAACACGAGGGCCTCGGGGCGCTTCCCCAGCGATGTGGCGAGGAGATGGCGCAGAACGCCCCGGCCTCGGGTGAAGCGATCCCGATGGGTCGCGAACTTGAAGCGGTCGGCGCGGGCGCGCTCCTCTTCGTTGAGCCAACTCCGGGCGAGCTCCAACGGGAGCAAGGAGGTCTCGTCGAGACAAAACGGGGTCACGACGATCTCTCCGGCACGAATCTCTGCGGGGCCTGACATCGGCATACCCTACCGCATTCCGCGCGGGGTGTTGCCCTATTTTTGCCTTCTTCTCGTTCCCTCGTTCCCCGACCGCTCCGCCCGGCGGCGGGGGTCTCCTCACGGAAGGACGAGCTTCGCCAATTCCATCCCGATTTTCCCCACCCCTCCGAGCAGGACCGCGATACTCCCCCACGAAAGCAGCCGAAAGAGCGGGCGGGTCGAGGACGGGGCGAGGCGCATCCACGGGGAGAAAAGAGCGCCGAGGGCCAACCCGCCGAGGAATCCCCCGGCATGTCCCGCGTTGTCAATGAACTGGCTCCCCAGCGCCCCGAAGATCGCGACCACGATGGTGGCCTGGATCAGGCTCGCGCGGAGATAACCGGGCAACTCTTTGCCAAATTTCACCGTGACCACGAGAAGAAATCCGAGGCATCCGAGAATCCCGCCCGAGGCCCCCACGCTCGGCACCCCCGGCCCCAGCCAAAGACTCGCGAGAGAACCCGTCACCACCGTGGCCATGAAGACAAAACTGAGGAGGGCCGGACTCACCAGGGCCACGAGCACGCGCCCCAGCGAGTAGAGGGCCATGCCGTTGAAGAGAATGTGAATGACATTCCCGTGCATCAGTCCGGTGGTGATGAGACGCCACCATTCCCCGTGGATGAGGACACGCTCCTTCACGAGGGCCGCGGCGACGATGGAGGGCATCGTTCCCACCGCCAACTGCGCCAAGAACACCGCCACGAGCACGCCGAGCCCCACTTTCAACCAGCGGGCCGGTCGGGTCTGAATCCAACGGCGGAAAAATTCGAAATTCACCGCGCGTCGGTTGAGATCCTCCACCGTGAGCCGGTCCACCCGCCTCGTCCAGGCCATCCCGAGTTCGACGAGGGGATGCAGACCATACATCACCGCCGCGATCAGGGCGATGATCATGAGACTCGGCACGGCGAACGCCAGCGCCACGAGTCCGACGGCAAGGACAAACGCCCGCAACAACTTCGATGTGATCCCGCGCCGGTATGCCGCCAGTCCGATGGTCTCGCGGTGGGGCAGGAGAAGCGAGGCCGGGACCATTCTCCCATACCAGGGAAAGAGAAACTCGGTCGCCGAGTCGAGCGCCGGGAGGAGCCTGCGAAAGTCCGCCGGCGAATCCACCACCACGATCTGTCCGGACTCGTAGCGCACTCCGTCGATTTTGGTCTCGGCCCCGACCTTCACCCCGTAGCATCCGACCGCATTCTCCGGCACGGGATCGAGGAAGGATTCCTTTCCCCAGGGGAGGTCGGTCGGAAGATAGCGACGGAACCACACCGTCCCTTCCGGCCAATGCCGCAACCACTCGATTTCCCACTGGCCCGCCGTTCCTGATTGTTGTCCCTCCATGGCCGCCATTGTACCCCTTGGAACGCAAACGGACAATGGACAGCGACACCTCCCGTAAAATTCACCTTTTCCCGGGTGCGGAGAGTCGGGAGTCCTCCCCTGCCCGTCCGCCTGCGCCGCCGTATCCGGACCCGCCTCCGAGTTCGAGGCTCTGCAACAGCGCCCGGCGATCCTTCAAAAAATCGTGCAGGGTATAGCGGTCGAAGGTCTCCAGAAAGGCGTCGCGCGCCTCGGCGACGACACGCTTGAGAACACACGCGTTGACAATGGGGCAGCTCCCCCCGTCCGCGCCGAGGCACTCGACCAAGGCGAGGGATTCGGTCGTACGCACCACCGCTCCAATATTGATCTCGAGCGGCGGTTTCGAGAGCCGGAACCCACCGAACCGCCCTCGCTTGGTCTCCAGAAATCCGAGTTTGCCCAGGTTGTGGATGATCTTGACGAGATGGTTTTCGGACATGCCGTAGGCCGTCGCCACTTCCGCCGCCGTGATCGTTCTGCCCTCGTGCATCCCGGCGTAGAGCAGAGTGCGGAGCGAATAATCGGTGAAGCGGCTGAGTTCCATAAATCGATAATCGTGGGAGGCGCCTCTTCACACAGCGCCGTGGCCGGACCCGGGCGACGGTCACTCCGCCTTTTTCTTCATCGGGAAAGAAATCGCCAGCCCTCCGACACGGTCCTCAAGGGTGGTGCGCTCGCGGACGTGGCATTTCAGACATTCGTTTTGCAGCCGGACCAACCCCACGTAGCGATAGCGGTTCGCCTCGACCTGCTCGTATTCGATCTCCCCCGCCATCAACGCCGCCGCCGCCCTTTCCTCGAAGCGGTCCTTCGGCTTGTGATCAATGCCCTTGGTGGCGTTGACCCCGAGCCAACGGATCTCGACCGCCCAGCTCCGCGCCATTTCCTTGAAGACGTCATCGAGTGATTGAGAGGGCAGCATCCCCGCGTCGTCTTCTTCGAAAAAGTCGCGGTGCATCACCTGGAGCGCCCCGTGGAGTCCTTCGTGCAGCCAGCGCGCCCGCGCCCGCGCCTCCTCCACCGTATCGGGAAGGCTGCTCTGCTTGCGGGCTTCCTTGCGGGTCTCGGCGGCCTCCTCCTCGGCTGTTTTCTCGGCGGATTGTTTCCCCTTCTCCGCGGTCGGCTCCCCGGTCACCCGGAGTGTGGAGTTTGCGAAGCAGAACGCGAGGAGGATCAGGCCATATTTCCAGACGGGATGAGCTTTCATGATTAAAGCTGTACCTCAGATACACCTTTCTCAAGACCTCTTTCGCGCCAGCGGGAGATGGCCCTTGTGGCGTGGCCGGGTGCCCCGCTCAGTCTTCCGGAAGGGGTTGGTCTTTGGTCTCGGGGAGGAACGCCACCGCGACGAGACCCACGAGGAAGATCAGGCTCATCCATTGGCAGGTCTCGCGGAAAGCGGCCAGCTTGGCCTCCGCCGTTTGCGCCCCGTCCGAGAGGGCCGCATTTAATTTCCCCATCGTGAAAGGACCGCTCGCGGCGAGGAAGCGCCCCACGTTGTAGCAGAAACTGGTCCCGGTGCTGCGCAAACGGGTCGGGAAAAGTTCGGGGAGATAAATGGCGAATCCGCCGAAGAGAGCGAGTTGGAAGAAACCCATCACCGCGCTCATCCAGATGTCCTTGACCCCGTTGAAGAGGGCGAAAAATCCCCAGGTGGCGGCGAGAGCCCCCACGAAGGCGATCACAAAGGAGGGTCTGCGGCCGATCTTTTCCGCCAGCCAGGCGAAGGCGATCATTCCGAAGAAAGAACCGGTGTTCTGAATGATGCCGTTGATCGCCTTCCACTTCCCGGCCTCGCCGGCAATGTCCGCTTCGGGGAGTCCTTTCTCGCTCAGGGAGAGAGTGATGACGTCACCGACCAACTCGAAGGAGAAGAACCCGATGCCCCAGAGCCCGATGATCCCGGAGATGCACAGCAGCATCCCGAGGAGGGCCGATTTCCGCCAACGGGTTTCGCCGAGGAGACTGCGATAGGAGCCCATTCCCTTTCCGGACAATTTGCTGGCGTCGCGTGCCTGGACCCATTTGTCCGGCTCCCTCAGCCGCATCTGAATGAAG
>CAYLJC010000114.1:0-7903 GCA_964383345.1 uncultured Akkermansia sp.
ACTCCCCGGCGAGACTTTTCACGCCCGAAAGCTGGTGCGCTGACGCGAGCCTCCGGATCTGGCCGAACGGGGTATAAGCGCAGCGGATTTTTTGTTCGCAGGGGCAGCCTGCCGGGATAGACAACTCCATGTCCATCCGTGAAAATCCGTGGTCGAAATCCTCTCCCTTTGCTCCGAAGACCGCTCCTTCAGCAGCCTCATTTCCGGAAGCGCGCCAAGGGGGTGAGAACGGTGTTCCCGTCCACGGTTTTTTCCTCGGCGAGAATCACGCGGGTCTCCCGGAAATCTCCGATGCGTCCGGTGCTTTCGATCCGTTTCACTGTGCCTGACAGGGTGACGAAAGGGGAGATCGCGGTCCACTCGCTTTCGGAGAGACCGAGGAGGGCCTGGACTTCGCCGCTGTCGCTGAAGCGATAGTCGTCCTCGGTGCCGGCGATGCCGTCGTCGCCGGCACGGACGGTGACAAAATTGAGGGCGGAGTCTTCGGTCGTGCGGGTGAGGGCGACGAGGAGTTCCTGTGAGGCTTCATTCAGATCAATGAGTCCGTCGGAATAAATCGTGAAATAATCCCGCCAGAACGGCTGCACTTGTGCCACCGCGTCCATCCCCGCGACAAAGAGGAGTTGTTCGAGGGAGGTGAAGGCGGAATTGGCGGGAAACTGAGGATAGTCGAATCCGGCGTAGTAGCCGTTCTCCGCGCCGTTGGGCAGCGGATCGGAATTGTCATCGATCCAGTCCGCGATCGAATCGGCGGCGTGACTGGCGGCGGCGGCATCGAGTCCCCAGAGGATAAACAGCTCCGTCGCGGTCTCGCGGAGGCGCTCTTCGGTGAGTTCGTTGACCGGGAGGCGTCCGCCCTCGCTGGTCATGAGCACTTCAAAACTCCGCTCCGTCCCGAAACTCTGTTTCAGGGCGACATCACCCGGTTCACTGTCAGGGTGCAGGGCGATGGTCAGTCCGCTTTCGGCGAGCAGCCCGGCCTGGTAACGGGCGCGGGACAGGGCGCTCTCCTCCCACGAAGCCTGCGACGATTCGTACAAACCGGCCACGATCATCGCCAGGGCCATCATCGCCACAAGAACGAGGAGCAGGGCCATGCCCCGCGCCTTGCGAAAACAGGCGGAGGACAGGGTCATCGAGCACCCCCTCCCGTTCCTCCACTGGGACCACCGCCTCCCGATCCTCCGCCTCCCTGGGCGCCTCCCTGGCCACGTCCTCCCGACCCGCCTCCCGACCCGCCGCTGCGTCCTTCCCCTTGGCCACCACCGCGCCCTTCGCCGCCGCGCCCGCCGGGGGAGCGTCTTTCCCCACCGTCCGGACGCGCTTCGCCTCCGCCTGATCGTCCCCCGCCTCTCTCGGTGCGGGTTCCCCCACTTCCGCCTCCCGACGACGAGGTGGCGGTCGTTCCGGAATTGCTGTTGCCCGAGTTGCCGCCGGTGCCTGTCTCCGCCGGTGGATTTGAGGCCTGCTCGGGCACGGTGAAGACCACCCGCAGCGGTACCGGCCGGAAATTGTCATCGAAGGAAAAGGCGAGCAGCGGCGGCATTTTTTCCTCGTCGGTCCATTCGTCGACCCACTCTTGTTGCTCTTCGTCCCAGAAATGCCAACCGGCGGCGGTGATGCCGGAGAGGAGCGGCAGCCAGTAGCGGCCCTCGTCATCGGACTGGAGAAAATCATCCGGGCCCGCCCGGAAAGCCATGCCCGATCCATCGGTGTCCTCGGGTGCGAAGTCCGCGCGGCTCAGCGCGAGATCAAAAGTGGCGGTGCCCTCGGGCGATCCGTTGCCGGGGCGCAGGGAGAGGACGGTCTCTTCACTGCTCCCGACGATTTCCCCGAAGGTGAAGGCGGTCGCGCTGTTGCCGATAACGAGTTCGGGATAGCCCGAGACCGATTCCTCGGCCGGGGTCATCGCGAGGGTGCCGCCGGGCGGGAGATTTTCGATGGACTCCCGCAGCAGGACGAGAAACCGGCTCACTTCCTCATCCCGCTGGTCGAGCTCGCGAATCCCCGCCGCGGTATCCCCGGCCTGCCAGAGAATCGAAAGCACGGCGGAGGCGATGATCCCGAGAATGGTCATCGCCACGACAATCTCGAAAAGCGAAAAAGCCGCGCGGCGGGAGGGGTGATGGCGCGGATGTCTCATTGCTCGGGTTTGTATATGAGGATGGCGGCCTTCTCGGTTTGTTCCCCGCCGTCGTCGAGATAGATCGCCTCGGCGGTGAGCTGGTAGAGATCGGGCAATTCCGCGCCCTCCCCGTTGTCGATCTCCATCGCTTCCACATAGGTGCGAAAGGTGATCCCGGTGAGCGGATCGACCGCTTCGCTCGCCATGGCTTCGATGTCGAGCATCCGTTTTTCGGAGAGGAGTCCCTCGATCTGCGTCTGGAGGTAACGATCCCGCGCGAATCCCGTCGAGACCTCGCCGACCCGCTGCATCACCCGCATCAATCCGGTGGCGGTGATCCCGAAAAGCGCCACCGCGAGCACAACATCGAGAAGAGCGTAGGCACGGCGGCGGGGGGAGCGGAAAGTGAGGACCGGCGATTTCATGTCCGATTATTCGACCCAGGATTTTTCCGATTTCACATCGGCGGTGAGGGGATGGAACTCCACTTCAAAAAACGACTTGTCGGCTTCGACCCGGAACCGCAGCGGCTCGCACATGCCCGAGGGCTGGAAGATCCAGCGCCGGTATTCGGCACCGCTCATGCCCACCCACGCGATCTCGTTCCAGAACTTGAGGCTGACCCGCAGGTCCTCGCCGATCTCGTATTCCTCGAGATAGCGCAGTCCTTCCTCGATCCGCACCTCGCCCGGATCGACCTCCTCCTCCGCTTCCATGGTGATCCCGCGCTTCCGCGAGGCCTCGGCGATCTCCTCCCGCTGGGCCATCAGCTCGATTTGCTGCCGCAGATTCTGTGCTTCTTCCCGGCCTCCGTAAGGACTGAAAAAACGCGAGGCGCGGAACCCCTCTCCGTCGAAGAGGATCTGGTAGGGCCGCTGTTCGGCCATGGCACGGCCACGCACCTCGCGGGCGAGGAGCACGAGTCGGTTGACCGGTTCGCGGGCGAGACGCTCGCGCTGCACGCTGTCGATCGCGGGCACGGCGAGCCCGGTGAGAATCGCGACCACGGCGACCGCGATGATCACCTCCACGAGGGTGAAAGCGCTCCGCGACCGGGAAAGGCTACCAGTTCCCGATGTCGTCTTCACTTTCCACGCCGTCTTCACCGAGGGAAAAGAGGTCATACTTTTTGGTGCTCTTCTGCGCGGGGAAACGGTACTGGTAATCGGCCCCCCAGGGATCTTTCATCGGCTCGTCGAGGTAGGCGCGCCAGCGCTCCGGCTGCGGTTCTCCCGAGGGTCTTTCGACGAGGGCGGCGAGTCCCTGCTCCTGCGTGGGAGGTTTGAAATAATTGTTCCGTTCGTAACTCTTCAGGGCGAGGTCGAGGGCCTTGATGTCGGAGTCGACGCGCTGGTATTTGGCGTCGTCGATGAAGCCGATGATGAGGTAGATGCCGGAGCCGGAGAGGACCGCGATGATTGTGATGACGATGACGAGCTCGACGAGGGTGAACCCGGCGGCGCGACGGAGACGGGAGAGCGGATGGACTTTCATTGGGAAAACGGGGGTTCAGCGACCGCGGATCCCGGACATGGATCCGAAAATCGTATTGATCATGGCATAGGCGACGACACCGACGATCGCGGCGACGATCACCAGCATGATATTGGGAACGATGGTCGTCAATCTCGCGATGCGGACATCGAGATCTTCGTCGTACTTCGCGGCGGCCTTGGAAAACGATTTCCCGAGTTCGCCGGTCTGTTCTCCGATGGCGATGCGGTCGACGAGTTGCTCGGGAAAGGCGTGGGTTTTTTCCATGGCTCGGGCGAGGCTGCTGCCCTCGCCCACATCCAACACCACCGCGTCGAGATGGTTGCGGATGTAGCGGTTCGGGGTGCCGCGGGTGATGAGCCTGAGACTGTTGAGGAGCGGCACCCCGTTGTTGATGAGATTGGAGAGGGTATGGCAGAACTGAGCGTAGAACCGTCCCATGATGACCGGACCGAACGCGGGCAGCCGCATTTTGTAGCCGTCCCACCACTCCCGTCCGGCGGAGGTGGCGATGGCGATGCGGAAACCCGCCCCGACCGCGATCATGATCCCGAGGAGAAGCCACCACCACGCCGCCATGAAGTCGGTGAAACGAATCAAGAGATCGGTGATGAGGGGCAAATCCTGACCCGTTTTTTGCATCATGTCACTGAGCGAGGGCATCAGCACGGTGCTGAACACAAAGATCAGAACGACGCAGGCGAGCATCACCGTGAGCGGATAAATCATCGCTCCGACGGTGCGGCGCTGGAGGCTGAAAAGCTGTTTCAGGTTGATGACGAGACGGCGCAGGATCTCGGGGAGCGAGCCGCTCGCCTCCCCGGCCGCGACGAGGCTGCAATAGAGTTCGTCGAAGGAGGGAGAGGCCACTCCGAGGGCCTTGGAAAAGCGCGAACCCTCCCGGATCTCCTCGCGCAGGCAACCCGCCACCGAGCGGATCGAGACATTCGCCTGGCGTTCCTGCAGGATTTTGAGGGCACGCTCCAGATTCATCCCGGCATCGAGGAGGTCGGCGAGTTCTTCGGTGAAAAGGACAAGCTCCTGCCGCTTCAGTTTGGTGTGGAGGGGCGCTCCGGCGGCGGGTTGCCCTTTGCCTCCCTTCGCGGAAGTCTCCCCCGCGCCTCCGTCCCCGACGACAACGGGAATGAGGGCGCGGGACTCGAGTTCACGGTAGACCTCGGCCTTGTTCCGCACGATCACGCTGCCGGAGACTTTTTTCCCGGTTTGGTCTATGGCGGTGTAGGAAAAAGCAGGCATGGCGGGGGAACAAACCCTATAACACCGCAAAGGAGACCCTGTTTCCAGTCATTTCATCCCCCTTGGATACGGTTCCCTTCGCCGGAACGGCTCATCCGGCTTTGCTCCGACGCTTTTTCCCGGAACGGCTGTTTTCCGTGACGGGCACAAAGTCGATGAAGCCGCGACTTTTGTTGACGCGGTGGAGGCGGACCCGGATCCGGGCACCGACACCGAGGGGTGGGGCACCCGCGCGGCTGCGAAACTCGGATCGCCCGCGATCAAAGAAATATTCCTCGCGCGGGGGCAGGTCGTCTTTGCGAATCATGCCTTTGACCATCAGCAGGTCGAGTTCGGCGAGAGCACCCACCGGCATCACCTCGAAAATGGTGGCGTCAAAAACGGTCTCCTCGTCGCTGTCACTGTCGCAGAGGTATTCGAGATATTCGATCATCTTGAGCCGCTGGGTGTCGGTCTCGGCCTCGGCGGCGATGCGTTCGGTCCGGGAAATGTGCCCGGCAATGGCGGCCATTTCCGGAACGGAGGGGGTCCGGTCGGCGACTTCGGGAGCGGTGGGGGCGTGTCGGCGGGAGAGGATGCGCCGCAGGGCGCGATGGACGATGAGATCGGCGTAGCGCCGGATCGGACTGGTGAAATGGGTGTAATTCACCTTGGCGAGACCGTAGTGGCCGATGGGTTCGGGGGAGTATTCGGCGCGGCGGAGACTCTTGAGGAGGGCGATCTTGAGGCTGTGCTCCTCGAGTTTGCCACGGAGGTTCCCGAGCAGTTTCTGCAGTTCGGGGCGGTGCGAAACATCCCCGACGACATGCCCGAAGGCGCGGGCCTGCTCGGCGAACTCCTGCAGTTTCCCCGGATCGGGATCTTCGTGGATGCGGTAGAGTGAGGGTGCGGGTGCGTTTTTGGTTTCGTAAGCGACCGCTTCGTTGGCCGCGAGCATGAACTCTTCGATGAGCTGGTGGCTCTCGTCGTATTCGCTGCGTTTCACTCCCACGGCCCGGCCTTCTTCGTTGAGGACCACTTTCACCTCGGCGAATTCGAGATCGAGGCCGCCGTTGGCGAAACGTTTTTCCCGGAGCATCGCGGCGAGACGCCAGGCGCGATGGAGATGGCGGACGAGTCCCCTCTCCTTTTCCTCTTTGAGGGAAGCGACGGCTCCCTCGTCGAGTTTCATGAGCTGGTAGGCCTCTTCGTAGGAGTAGCGGCGATGGCTGTGAATTACGGCGGAGACAAAACGTGCCCCGGTGCGTTTCCCCCACGGATCGAAGGTGAGGATGGCGGCGTGGGTGAGGCGGTCCACCCCCGGCTTGAGACTACAGACGCCGTTGCTGAGTTTTTCGGGCAGCATGGGGAGGACCCGGTCGGCGAGGTAGACGCTGTTGCCCCGTTTGCCCGCCTCGCGGTCGAGAGCGGAACCCGGCCGCACGTAATGGGCGACATCGGCGATATGCACGGCCAGCTCCCAGCTCCCGTCGGGATGTTCCGTCACGCAAATGGCGTCGTCGAAGTCGCGCGCATCCGCAGGATCGATGGTGAAGACCTCGCGTTCGCGCCAGTCTTCCCGACGCGCGATCTCTTCATCGGCGATCGTCTCGGGAATGGCCTCGGCTTCCCGGAGAACGGCCTCGGGAAACTCGAGGGGCAGGGCGTAGCGGTGGATCACCGCGAGGATGTCCACACCGGGATCGGTATCGCGCCCGAGGACTTCGATCATCGCGGCGGTGGGAGGATTGTGGGGGCTGTCCCACCCGGTGAACTCGGCGACGACGATGTCTCCCTGATTCGCCTCCGGCAGGGTCCGGGTGAGGCGGAAGGAAGTGGGGAGGCGTCCGTCTTCCGGCACCACGGTGGTCCGTGAACCCTTGCTGTAAAAGCGACCGACGATGCGGGTGCGGGTGCGTTCCGTCACGCGGATGACGCGGGCGTGGATTTCCGCTTCGTTTTCCGGACGGCCCTTTCCCGTGCTTCCCTTTCCTTTGCCCCTGGACCGGGTCGAGTGACGATGCCAGGGCGGTGGTTCGGTTTTGACGAGATGGACTTCGACCTTGTCCCCGTCGAGAGCGGTCCCGGTCTCGCGGCCCGGCACAAAGATGCGGGGCCGGTCCATCGCGCGGAAGGCGGCGTGCGCCTGCGGGTCGTCGGGGATAAAAAAGGCGCTCTGGCGCTTGCGGTCCCGCGAAAAGGAAATCGTCCCGGCAAACGATTCGAGACGGGCGCGCTTGTGGCGCGAGGCGAGGCGGTAGCGGGATTTTTTGCCGCGATTCAGCTCGCCACTCGCCTCCAGTTCGGTGAGGGCGTCCCGAAAAGCGGAACGCTGATGCGAAGCGATCCGGAGAACTTTGGCGAGTTCGGCCTTGTTGAGCGGCTCGTATTCGGGCTTCAGCATCAACCGGCGGATGTGGGAAATGAATTTTTTCTTCAAAAGATCTGTCAAAAATGACGAAAAAGATGGACTCCGATAGCGTGTATGTGTTTACATAGTATTCGCAAGGAAAATGAGCAGGCCGGAGAAAAAAGTATTCGTCCCCCATTGATCCACCCATTATACATGCCACGAATCATGAGAAAATCATCTTCTAACTCCCGTCGCGGAGGCTTTACCCTCCTCGAACTGCTCGTTGTCATCGCCATCATCGGCATTCTCGCCGGATTGATGTTCCCCGCCACGACGGGTGCCTTGCGCAAGGCCGAGCGCACCCACGCCGAGAACACCGCCTACAATCTGAAAAACGCGATTTCGGCCTATTTCACCGAATATCGGAAATATCCGGTCCAGGGCGATCAGGAGGAGACGAGCGAGATCAGGACGGACCGTGAACTCATGGACATTCTCCTCGGCGCGGACAGCGAGGCGCAGAGCGGCGGACTCAACCCGCGTCGCATCGCCTTCTACACCGACAAAGCCGCCAAGCCGATGGGCGACGGCAAATACCGGAAGGGGATCCGGCTGGAATCGGACGGCGGAGGCGAACTCTGGGATCCCTACGGCGATTATTATTATGTGCGGATGGACCTCGACTACAACAACCG